>NZ_JAUBPO010000011.1:0-89924 GCF_036700785.1 Microcoleus sp. S28C3
ACGTGAATACCACGTTTTCTATAGTTGTTTTTTTGTCAAGTACAATTTATACCAAATTAGATGAGCTTACCCTGGGTAATTTAGGGCGAAGATATCAATATTTTGATTACCTTGTATTGTAAGATTGCCGCCCGCGATCGCCCTGAAAGCGTTATTTCCATCCCTCACCCGCACCGTATCTCCTGCCAACAGATATAAATTGTTCTCCGTAAGTAGCTGGCTTTCTACCAAAGTGAGATTACGTGCTGCCGAGAGTGTAGAATTCTGACTATTAACAGTAGAACTAGCGATCGCCACATCTCCGCTTTCCACCCTCAAACCCGCCGTCAAAACCACTTCTCCTGCACCGTTAACGGAGATACCAGTAGCAGAGTTCCCACCTGCACCGGCAAGCAATTGCGGAAGAGACAAAGGCAGAGACAATTGCCCATTCTGTGCCAACAATCCCCCGTCAACAACCCCTATTTCTAAACTTAATAAATGTCCTTCTTGACTAAGCCGTATAGCATTCTCACCGGGAACAGCAGCGACAATAATATTACCTTGGGGAGCATTGAAGGAACCCGTGCTGACGACAGTACCGCTAATTAAAGTTATACTTTGCCCAGGCATGACGGCTAAATTACCTGCATTGAGGATACTTCCCGGTTGGGTGAGATTAAAGTAAAAAGTGTTCGGAGTTCCTATCAGCGTACTGTAATCGTTCGCTCCTGCAACATTGAACAAACCGGAATCAAAACCGATATTAGTAGCAGTAGTACCCGTAAAAGCAGCCGGAAGATTCAAGCTAGCATTAGGGCCAAAGATAATGCCCGAAGGATTTATTAAAAACAGGTTGGAATTGCCACCACTTACTTGAATTAAACCGTTAATAATAGAAGGCTTGCCACCTATTACCCGACCCAGAATGTTGCGAATAGCCGGATTAGAAATAAAATTAGCAATCTGTCCTTCGCTAAGTCCAAACTGTTGAAAACTGTGGAAAAGATTCGCTCCATCTCTAGAAGTTTGACCGCCTGTAATATTGAAGCGATCGCCGCTTGGCGTGATAGTAGTGCCAGTTCCATCGGGTGCGGGAACAATGGGTTGTCCTTGTACCACCGCTGTACTCAAAATAGTGGCTGCGATCGCTAGCATTGCAGCACCATGTATAGGAAAGAAGGCTAGTTTCATTAACTTTTAGCTGGCAGAGCACGTATCTGACAATTATAAGTTTAAGGTATTGGCTGGTCAGTGCGGTCAACTGCGGCGTAGACTTAGAGATTAAAAACGTCGTCACCATCATGGCGGTTGCTATACCTGAAACCCACATTCTTCACCCTCAACAGTCACGATCTGTTTTTAATTATTTTTAGCCAGCAATAAAGCTATAATTTATAGTTTTATACCGTACATTTACAGATAAAAAACGTTTTAAAACCATAATTTATTACTTTAAAAATAGAGTCTTATGTGTAATTATGGTGTGTAAAACCCCAGCCTGCGTAATGTGCGCTGGAAATCAAAGCAAAAGTGCGATCGACTGCTGAGGCACCCTACAAACTCTAATTTGTAAACGATGCCGTGAATCAGCTTTGCACCCAAGGAAGCGGCACGATCGCGCAGGAAGCCGTCGAGCACTTCCCGGCGACACATACCGGTATATTCGTGTGCGTTGTCGATGTTGATATCCACCTCGACGTTGGAGGGGGAGCTCGTTTTCATTTTTCTGACTTGGCGGTCAACAATAGTTTGCGACAAGTCAAATTCGTTGACCGTACACAGGGGAATCGCCCCACCGCGATATTGCTGAGCAGAATTGTCTGTGGCTGTTGTTGAGCCTGGGAATTGACGGATTTCACGAGTGGTATTGGGGCGACGGTTGGGTGCAGTCTCGGTTGGAGGGAGTGTCGCTGCTAGCGCTGAATTTGCAGCAGCAAACGGCGAGTTGGTTGGGGCTGCGGGAGTTTTTGGCGGGTAAGCAGAAAGGCTCAGAGTTATGTGAAAGCCGATCGCACTTATTTTCTCTCAAAGTTTCATTCTTCACGTTTACCCATTTTGCCTGTTAAGGTGTAGTGCATCGCCTTAAGTTTTACCTCATCTTTACTTCCTAACTTTTTCAATTTCCTTAACTAACTCGAAGCTAAATTTTCCCAAACTATTGACCTAACTTTGGCAACATATATATTAATAATTCGTAAATAGCTAGGTCAGGAGGAATACAAAATTCAACAATAATAATTATATCTGAAGATAGACGAATGCTAAATTAAACACAGCTATGCTCTAACTAGCATAAAATAAAATACTTAAAAATTGCTTATAATAAATTAATTGATATAAGGAGTTTTTAAGTAGAGCTTAAGATAAAAAAAAGGAAATTTATGGTACTGAGTATTATTGTTCACGGTGGAGCAAAAACCATCACAGAGGACAAGGTTGCAGCCAACAATGCAGGCTGTACTGCAGCAGCAGAAGCGGGTTGGGCAGTGCTCGCAAGCGGGGGTACCGCAGCAGAAGCTGTTGAGGCAGCTATCCGGGTTCTGGAAGCTGACCAGACATTTAACGCAGGCTTTGGATCGGTTCTCAACAGTAAGGGAGAAGTAGAGCTAGACGCAGCGATGATGGAAGGCGGTTCATTAGCTTGGGGAGCCCTCGCAAATGTTCAAGGCGTGTGCCATCCCATCTCTGTGGCGCGAAAGATTATGGATAAAAAACCCATGTTCTTAGTAGCGGATCACGCAGAACATTTTGCTGCAGAAAGTGGAGCCGAGATGTGTACAAAAGAAGACTTAATCGCGGATGAGCAACAGGAAGAGTGGGAGGAGGAAAAAGAAGTTATTGACCGCCCCAATACCGTTGGTTGTGTAGCTTTAGATAGTAGTGGCACCTTAGTTGCCGGTACCTCAACAGGCGGCACTATGAATAAGCCCGCCGGTCGCGTCGGCGACAGCGCCATTATTGGCTCAGGCTTGTTTGCTGACAGTCAACAGGGCGCCTGCTCGACCACAGGCGATGGCGAGTCGATTATACCCGTAGTTCTGGCTAAGACGGCGATCGATTTTCTAGCGTCCGGCAAGCACCCAGACGAAGCAGCGCAGATGGCAATTGAGACTCTGGCATCTAAGATAGCAGGAGAAGCTGGGTGCGTCATCATAGACCCTCAAGGGCGGGTTGGCTGGGCGCATAATTCAACCGACATGGCTTGTGCTTATAGAACCTCAGAAATGGACAAGGTGGCTGTGTTCACTAAGAAAAAACAACTCGCCCATCGTTGAAATTATTGAGGTTGCATTCTCTCTAGTTGGAGAGAGTTAAAATTCCGCAACTAATATCTTGTTTCCTAGGTATTAAGTAGCTGGACATCAATAAACACTTTTTCAATTTGTAGGGCGGGCATTGCCCACCCTACTTTTAATTATGTCGAGCTACTTAGTGGCCGGGAAAACTGTTCAATTCAAACTCGACTTGGATATTCCTATGAACTCAACATACGATTTTCCTTACTTTCAAGGCAATTCTCTTTCCGATTTGTTTGCTCCAGACATCACAGATGCACGTTATGCGTTCATCCTAAATTACCCTGCAACTGCGAGTTGGGCTGCTTACCCCAACAGGAAAAAATACTTTATTCAAGACGGCAGCAGTGAAGCCACCAAAACTTCTTTCGACAAGATTGGCCAGAAGGAACCTTGGAAAAATCTAGCTGTGTTAGGCGATGCCATCCCAGGGATTGTAATTAATTCGCCCCCGAACTCGCTGATTGACTATTGGCGGGAGCATTTTGGCTTCAGCTACAGCAGTATGGAGATGATAGACTGCTCAACTTATCTCGATGATCTCAGTGTAAGCGATCGCTTTGACAAACTCCTGACTCTATTTCCCTTCGACAATCTCAAACCCGAAAAACACGCCGTCCATCCCGACATCCACTATCACTTGCTCAGCAAAGCAACCCTAGCAGAATTAGGCGTGCAATGTCCTAAATACCAAACCTACAATCTGCACGAAGTCAATCTCGAAAGCATTCAGTTACCAGAGCAATTCCCCTACTTGATTAAAACGTCCCACGGACTTTCTGGAGAAGGCACTTATATTATCAAAAGCGCCAGCGATCTGAACTACTGCTTGCAGGAAGTGAGGAAATATCTCGATATTAAGTTGCTGGATACGATTATTGTCTCGGAATTTGTCAAGAATGAAGTGCAGAACTACTGCGTGCAGTTCTATGTAAGCAAAACGGGAAATATCAGGCTCATCGGCACTACGAGCCAACTTGTTACCCCAGAGGGCAGCTATTTAGGGGGACTGATTCACTACCGCGAAACCGACATGAGTAGGTTTTTTGAGATGATTGCCGCTATTGGTAAATATGCTCACCAACAGGGTTATTTCGGCGTTATTGGCTTCGACGTGCTGGAAGACTCTGAGGGGCAGTTGTATGCCATTGATGCCAATTTCCGAGTTAATGGCTCGACTCCGCTTTGCGTGCAGCGCCATAGCTTACTGGGGCTGGGAAAGGAGGTGGCTAAATATTCCAGTGACTGGCGAATGGATGGAACTTTGGAATCCATTCTTGTCACGCTGAAACCAGAACTCGATCGCAAAGACTTGATAATCTTGTCGGCTTTAGAGAAGGTTAAATACGGGAAAATCTACACGGAAATTTACGGGATAGTTGCGGGTGAGGATATGAAGGAAATGCAGCACATCGAGCAGAATTTGCACAGTAAGGGATTGCAGCAATTGGGTTGATATCTACTCTACCGATTGCAGTATTTATGCGGTTTTCCCGCTCATCTCGCCCGCACCACCAACACCGAACAAGGAGCCTCAGCCACAACCTCCGCACTCACCGAACCCTCCAAAATTCGCTTTAAACCAGTCAAACCGCGACAGCCGATCGCAATTAAATCCGCCTTATAAATATTAACCAAACGCAAAATTTCCTCTGCTGGCTCCCCGGACACAATTTCTAAATCGCTCTGGCAAGGCAACTTTTCCTGATAAGATTGCAGTAACTTCTCCACTTCTCGGTAAGCAATTTCATCTCCCTGAGCGTGAGGTCGATCGACAACCGTGTCAAAATCCGACGTACCAGAACTGACAACATGAACTAGAATCACCTTTGCCGTCGGTTCTAGCTGAAATTGCCCTACAACTTGCAATACCTGAGTCGCTAACTCTGAATTGTCGATCGCTACCAGAATAGTATTCAATACCATGCACCTTTAAATCTCAGATAGTAGACTTTAAATTTATCCTTGATTGTCGCCTACTTTCCACAATTTCGCGCTGCCCACCAACATCATCATTACCTACGCACAAACCCGGTTTCTTAACATAATTGCGTCATTTAAGCCAGATACTAGAAGAAACCGGGTTTCTTAAACCCGCAGTCCCTAAGTAGGTAGGTGCAAATAAACTTTGCCGCCTGTCACAGAATGTAAAGCTACCGTAATCGCCAGCGAATTGCTTCGTTTGACTGCGTTTCACTCGTTTTTGACTACTTATGTATTTTCCCGCTCATCTGCTTAAATCTCGATCGCCAATCTCAAATCTACCATCTAAAAATCACTCTTTCCCTCATTTTCTGTCCGCAGCCGCACCGAATCAGCATGAGAAGGAAGCCCCTCTGCTTCGGCTAAAACATTAATCGCCCTACTCACCTTCTTAAGTGCAGCAGGCGAATATTGAATCAAACTCGAATGCTTCATAAAAGTTTCCACACCCAGCGGCGACGCATAGCGCGGAGCCCCAGAAGTCGGCAAAGTGTGATTCGGGCCAGCCAAATAATCACCTACAGCTTCCGGCGTCGAGCAGCCCAAGAAAATCGCCCCAGCGTGGCGAATTTGGTCGAGCAAAGCCCAGGGATCTGCAACTTGCAATTCCAAGTGTTCCGGGGCAAACTCGTTAGAGAGTTCCGCCGCGGCTTTGAGCGAGTCAACTACCACGACTAAACCATAGTTGGCGATCGCCTTTTCTGTTAAAGTTCGGCGCGGGTGATTGGTCAACTGTCTGTCTACCTCAGCAACCACTTTCCTCGCCAGCACCGAATCCGCCGTCAGCAAAATTGCCGACGCCATCGAATCGTGCTCAGCTTGAGCCAACATATCCGCAGCTACGTGTACAGGATTAGCCGAGCCGTCTGCTACGATCAGCACCTCCGACGGGCCAGCCAGAGAATCGATCCCCACCGTCCCGTAAACCAGTTTTTTAGCCAGGGTGACGTAAATATTCCCCGGCCCAGTAATTAAATCGACCTTCGGAATAGTTTCCGTACCGTAGGCTAAAGCTGCGATCGCCTGCGCCCCCCCTACCCGATAAATCTCATCAACTCCCGCTTCCTGAGCCGCTACCAGCACCGCAGGATTCATTTTCTTTTCCTGTCCGGGGGGAGTACACATCACCAGTCTCGGCACCTTGGCGACCTTCGCAGGAACCGCATTCATGATCACCGAGCTTGGATAGGACGCCTGACCGCCAGGAATGTAGATTCCTGCTCGATCGACCGGGGTGTAGCGTTTGCCCAAAACAATCTCGTCATCACCAAACTGCACCCAAGACTTCGGGACGCGCTGCCGGTGAAACGCCTCTACCTGTTTGCAAGCCAGCCGGATTGCATTTAATAATTCTTTCGACACCTGCTGGTAAGCAGCATCCAATTCGGCGCCGCTCACCCGTAAATCTTCCACATTTAGGGTCATGCGGTCAAATTCAGCAGTGTAGTGCAGCACAGCCTGATCGCCTCTGCGCCTTACAGCTTGCAGCACCTCCCGCACGGTGGCTTCTTTGTGAACAACAAGTTCGTCATGGGTGCGATCGCAGATTCGTCGCAGTTCAGCTTGTGCCTCAACCCACTGAGTAATGATTCGCAGCATGGAGATTAGGAATGCCGTCTATAAATTCACTAACATTTGCTTGACAATTGGGGATTTTTGTGGCTATCGATTTCCTGCAGAAGTAGGTCACCACCAGTCCACAAGCTTAAACCGCGAGACTCGCGGCCTTTGCAAAGCCTTCAGTGCAGCGTTTAAATCTCTGTCGAGGATTTTGCAACACTGAGGACAAGTCACAACCTTTCTGAGGAATTGTGCGCCATAAAACCGGGTGCGGAGGGAGAGGGTTCGATCCCAGAGCGGGAGAGTGTCCGAGCCCGAGAGTGAGTGAGGGGGAGAGTGTGCAAGCGGGAGAATTTTGATTCTGCCTTCTACCTTCTACCTTCTACCTTCTGCTCCGGCTACCTTCTACCTTCTACCTTCGGTAAGTGCTTCTTGCCGAACCCCAAATAACCCGTACTCTTTGTTATAGCTTAACTTGGATTTTTCAGGGAATCACATTCTTTGCAGAATAGATGCTATATTAGTTTTTCTAACACCTGATAATTTTTTTTATAAAAAACGCCAAATTATTGTATACTTGAAAATTGCGCGCAAGAAACCGTGACTTTAACTCGTGACGGTGGAAACACCTCAAAACGCCTTCGTAACACCAGTGTCATACCTTTGGGTATCGTCAGGGATACAAAGCAGGCAGTTAAATGAGTCAATAAAAAATTATTGCGCGGGCGATCGCCAAAAAATACCCACAGACTCAGATTTATCTGAGCGAATGGAGAGTGGCTGTCTGACTCAGCCGTTTAAAATCAAGCTTTTTGCGGATCGATCCCGAAAAGTGTTGTCCTTCCAAATCCCCGTGTCTTGAGACTGTCTTGAGACTAAGGTGTATCAATGAATACCTACTTCCAGCAACTGAACTATGGCTAATATTAAGTCCGCCGTCAAACGAGTCAAAATCGCCGAACGCAACCGCTTGTACAACAAATCTTACAAGTCAGCGGTCAAAACTTTGATGAAGAAGTATTTTGCGACAGTTGACAAATACGCCGCAGCTCCGAGCCCTGAATTAATGCAAGAAGTCCAGCAGCGAATGTCTGAGGCCTACAGCAAAATTGACAAAGCTGTCAAAAAAGGTGTACTCCACCGCAACAACGGCGCTCGCAAAAAGTCCCGCTTGGCAAGAACCCTCAAGCCGCACGAAGCATCCTCGGTAGCATCTTAAGACAGAAGGAAGTTCGGCAACGGATTGTGTACGGGATTTAATGGATTTAATCGATTTTGAGGGAAGAAGTCAAGCGTGAAGTTCGGCAACGGATGGTGTATGCGATTTAACGGATGGATACTGAGGGAAAAAGGAAGAGGAAAGATTTTTCCCACTCTCCCCCTCTCCCAGTCTTCCACTTGTTTCCAGTCTCCCACTCCCCCACTCTCGCCCTCTCGCCCTCATACCTCACCCACTGGGACTCTCCCGTATCACCTCTAATCTGCTTCCCCCATGCAGCTCATCGACACTCACGTTCATATCAACTTTGAAACCTACAAATCTGAGTTAGAAGCCATTCGAGAACGCTGGCGCGAAGCTGGTGTAGTTCGGCTGGTTCATTCTTGTGTAGAGCCAGAAGAGTTTGCCGGAATTCAAGCAATCGCCAATCAGTTTGCCGAAGTCTCCTTTGCGGTGGGACTCCACCCCCTAGATGCCGACAAGTGGAAAGACGAGACTGCGAGCCAGATTAGGGAATTAGCAAGTTCGGACTCTAGGGTAGTGGCGATCGGCGAAACCGGACTGGACTTTTATAAAGCAGACGATCGAGAACACCAGTTTAAAGTGTTTGAGGCACAGCTTGAAATCGCCCAGGAACTTGACAAACCAGTCATTATCCACTGTCGCGACGCCGCCGCCCCAATGGCCGAAATGCTGAGGAACTTTTGGCAGACTCGCGGGCCAGTGCGCGGGGTCATGCACTGCTGGGGAGGTACACCCGAAGAAACCCAGTGGTTTTTAGACCTAGGTTTCTACATCAGTTTTAGCGGCACAGTCACCTTTAAAAAAGCCTTGCAAATACAAGAATCAGCTTGTATGGTAAATAGCGATCGCATCCTAGTCGAGACAGATTGCCCTTTTCTCGCCCCCGTACCCCAGCGGGGAAAACGCAACGAACCAGCCTACGTCTACTATGTAGCCGAGCAAGTTGCTAAATTGAGAGGAGTTTCTCTCTTAACTTTGTCCCAGCAGACAACCGAAAATGCGTGTCAGCTATTCGGTTTTTCAGTTTAGCTATAGAAGAACAAAGAAACGATGAAAAAAGGTCGATTTAGGGGCCAGCGATAGAGAGAATCCCATTTATATCCTGCAGAAAAACCGGATTCATCCTTTATTTGAGATTCTTTTGGCGTTGCCTGCTGCGATCGGATTTGCGTCCTATAATAAAAAGAACCGACCGATCGGGCGTTGGCTTACTATCCGCGACTGCGATGTCGCCCGGGAAATGCCAACACAACGCGAGTACGCTAACCTTCGGGATCGGCAAAAACTTCACGCAATACCTCAAAATTTCACGCTCAAACTTACACATCAGAAAAAACTTGGAAACTCAGCAATTTGGCAATAGCTGTCAAGTCAATTTTAGGAGTCAAAAGTGTAGGAATTTTATCCTGGAACACCACGATATCGGAGCTAAAAGCATCTCAGTCGAAGCCAAAATCAGCATAAAACTTATGCGAGCAACCAGCACAAATAACCGTTGCAGCAGTTGGCAGGATCGCAAAAATATCATATAAATTCTCTCACACAATCCATCAAAAAAACGCAACAAGGTAAAAAAAACAAGCCTTGGCGCCATGTAAAAAGCTAGAGCCACTGCGAAAAAAGGATACCCATGACCACTAAAGATTACACAGAATTCGCCTTCACCTTGCCCGACCTGATCGAAATCCAGCGGGCAAGTTTTCGCTGGTTTCTAGAAGCCGGGCTGATCGAAGAACTCGACAGCTTCTCCCCGATTACAGACTACACGGGCAAGCTGGAACTCCACTTCATGGGCAAAGACTTCAAACTCAAGCGCCCGAAATACGACGTGGACGAAGCCAAGCGCAGGGACAGCACCTACTCGGTGCAAATGTACGTCCCCACCCGCCTCATTAACAAAGAAACAGGGGAAATCAAAGAACAAGAAGTCTTCATCGGCGATTTGCCCTTGATGACCGAGCGCGGAACCTTCATTATCAACGGCGCCGAACGGGTGATTGTCAACCAAATCGTGCGATCGCCCGGCGTCTACTACAAATCAGAAACCGACAAAAACGGTCGCCGTTCGTATAACGCCTCGCTGATCCCCAACCGAGGTGCGTGGCTGAAATTTGAAACAGACAAAAACGATTTAGTCTGGGTCAGAATCGACAAAACCCGCAAACTCTCAGCCCAGGTGCTGCTCAAAGCATTGGGACTCACAGACGGCGAAATCTACGACTCCCTGCGGCACCCGGAATACTTCCAAAAAACGATCGAGAAAGAAGGACAATTTGGCGAAGAAGAAGCTTTGATGGAGCTCTACCGCAAACTCCGTCCCGGCGAACCCCCCACCGTAGCGGGGGGCGAACAGCTCCTCAACTCCCGCTTCTTCGACCCCAAACGCTACGATTTGGGGAGAGTCGGCCGCTACAAACTCAACAAAAAACTGCGCTTGACAGTCCCGGATACGATGCGGGTGCTGACATCGCAAGATATCTTGACGGCGATCGACTACTTAATAAACCTCGAATTCGACATCGGCTCCACCGACGACATCGACCACTTAGGCAACCGCCGCGTCCGCAGTGTCGGAGAACTGCTGCAAAACCAAGTCCGCGTCGGCCTCAACCGCTTAGAACGGATCATCCGCGAAAGAATGACCGTCTCGGATGCGGACTCCCTCAGCCCCGCTTCTCTGGTCAACCCGAAACCACTGGTAGCAGCAATCAAGGAATTCTTCGGTTCCTCCCAGCTTTCGCAGTTCATGGATCAAACCAACCCTCTGGCAGAACTGACGCACAAACGCCGGCTTTCCGCCCTTGGGCCTGGAGGTTTGACACGGGAACGCGCCGGGTTTGCGGTGCGAGACATTCACCCGTCCCACTACGGCCGGATTTGCCCGATCGAAACACCAGAAGGCCCCAACGCCGGTCTGATCGGTTCCTTGGCAACCCACGCCCGCGTCAACTCCTACGGGTTCATAGAAACTCCTTTCTATCCAGTAGAAAAAGGACAGGTGCTGCGCGACAAAGCCCCCGTTTACATGACAGCCGATGAAGAAGACGATTTGCGCGTCGCCCCCGGAGACATCAGCCTCGACGAAAACAACAACCTCTTGGGCGAAACCGTAGCCGTCCGCTACCGCCAAGAATTTACTACCACCACTCCGATGCAGGTGGACTACATGGCGATCTCGCCCGTGCAAATCGTCTCCGTGGCGACATCGCTGATTCCCTTCCTGGAACACGACGACGCCAACCGAGCTCTGATGGGATCGAATATGCAGCGGCAAGCTGTGCCGCTGCTGAAACCAGAACGGCCCTTAGTCGGTACGGGCTTGGAAGCTCAGGCAGCGCGAGATTCCGGGATGGTTGTGGTTTCCCGCATTAACGGCGAGGTAATTTACATTGACGCTACCCGGATTATTGTCAAACCCCTGGCTGTAGATGCTGAATCGAATTCCAGCGAAGAACATTTCCTGATTCGGGAATACGACGATCTCAAAGTCAAACAGCCCTCGGTTTGGAAGCAAAAATACGCTGGCTGCATCGAACACGAACTGCAAAAATATCAGCGCTCTAACCAGGATACTTGTTTAAACCAGCGTCCGCTGATTTATGAGGGCGATCGAGTAGTTGCCGGTCAAGTTCTCGCCGACGGTTCCTCCACAGAAGGGGCAGAACTCGCTCTGGGCCACAACATCCTCGTAGCTTATATGCCTTGGGAAGGCTACAACTACGAAGACGCGATGCTAATTAGCGAGCGTTTGGTTTACGAAGATGTCTACACTTCGATCCACATTGAAAAATACGAAATCGAAGCCCGCCAAACCAAACTCGGCCCCGAAGAAATCACTCGCGAAATTCCTAACGTCGGCGAAGACGCGCTGCGCCAGCTAGACGAACAGGGCATTATCCGCAAAGGTGCCTGGGTAGAAGCCAGCGATATCCTAGTCGGCAAAGTCACCCCCAAGGGCGAATCCGACCAACCGCCGGAAGAAAAACTGCTGAGGGCAATCTTCGGCGAAAAAGCCCGCGACGTGCGCGACAATTCCCTCCGCGTCCCTAACGGCGAAAAAGGCCGCGTGGTGGACGTGCGGGTGTTTACCCGCGAACAGGGCGACGAACTCCCTCCCGGCGCCAACATGGTCGTCCGCGTCTACGTAGCTCAAAAGCGGAAGATTCAAGTCGGCGACAAAATGGCCGGCCGCCACGGAAATAAGGGTATTGTGTCCCGGATTCTGCCGATGGAGGATATGCCCTACTTACCCGACGGGACTCCTGTTGACATAGTGCTCAATCCCTTGGGCGTACCGTCGCGGATGAACGTAGGTCAGATTTTTGAGTGCTTGCTGGGATGGGCCGGCGAAAATCTGTCGATGCGGTTCAAGATGGTGCCTTTTGATGAAATGCACGGCGCTGAAAAGTCGCGGGAAACCGTACACGGCAAGCTGCAGGAAGCCAGGGAAAAAACCGGCAAGCCTTGGGTGTTTAACGAAAAGCACCCCGGCAAGACAATTGTCTACGATGGCAGAACAGGGGAACCGTTCGATCGCCCCATCACCGTCGGCATAGCCTATATGCTGAAGCTGGTGCACTTGGTAGACGATAAGATCCACGCCCGCAGCACTGGTCCTTACTCGCTGGTAACGCAGCAGCCTTTGGGCGGCAAAGCGCAGCAGGGGGGTCAGCGGTTCGGAGAAATGGAAGTCTGGGCTCTGGAAGCGTTCGGCGCAGCTTATACTTTGCAAGAGTTGCTGACTGTCAAGTCGGACGATATGCAGGGCAGAAACGAGGCTTTGAACGCCATTGTTAAAGGCAAAGCTATTCCGCGGCCTGGTACGCCGGAATCTTTCAAGGTGCTGATGCGGGAGTTGCAGTCTTTGTGCTTAGATATTGCCGTGCACAAGGTGAATACATCTGACGAGGGCAGCGAACACGTTGAGGTGGATTTGATGGCGGATGCTGGGGGCAAGCGATCGCCCTCCCGGCCTACTTACGAATCGCTTTCTCGTGACGAACTTGACGAGGATTAGGCATTAAAGATTAAAGATTAAAGATTAAAGATTTTTTGACAGCATTCAATTCTTTAATCTTTAATCGGCAATCTCAAATAAAAATGCCTCAGCAGTGGTACGAACACTGGTGAGGCGAATCAACGCTCTAAACAGGAGAGACGCTGACATGACTATTGTAACAGTTGTCCCAGGAATAGAAGGAGAAGTTGACCTGAAGACTGGCTGTATTAACTGGCAAGGGAGTAAGTTTGGCAACGGTTACGCGCGCAAGTGGCTCGATGGCAAAACGGTATTAGTCCATCGATTAGTCCTCGAATCAAAAATAGCAGGATTCCTAGGTTCCGGTTATTTTGCTTGCCACACCTGCGACAATCGAAGCTGCATCAACCCAGCACATCTGGTAGTAGGTACTGCTGCTGAGAATACCGGGCAGATGATTGGGCGCGATCGCAAAACTCCCAGACGCAAAAGTATTCCTGGTATTGGCCAACTGTCGATTGAACAACTGCGGGAAATTCAGCGTCAATATTTAGCTGGAACCATCAAAAGCCACCTAATAAAAGAGTATGGCGTACACTATGAAACTATTACTAAGATACTTCAGGCAAAAATTCCCGATAACTTCACTACAGTTCCCCCCGGTTTTGTAGGAGAAATTCAAGACAGCGGCTGCATAATTTTTCAAGGTGCAAAGGATGGTCAAGGTGGTTATGGCAGGTACTTTAAAAATAGGAAATCCCAATCAGTTACTCGTGCTGTTTTAGCAGAGAAATTAGGATGTGCAGTTCCGACTTCGATAGATGCTTGTCATACTTGCGATAATCCCAGTTGTATTAATCCAGAACACCTTTGGGGTGGAACTCGCACTCAAAATTTATTAGATGCTTCTAAGAAAGGACGCACTCAAGGCAAAAGTCATCCCCTTTCCAATGCCAAATTAGACTGGGAAAAGGTGCGAGAAATTCGACAAAAACTAGCAGCAGGACAGAGAGTGAAGGATGTAGCTCACGAATACAGTGTTGGTCGCAAAACCATACACGATATTAAGTATCACGTCACTTGGAAGGAAGCAGGCGAAGAGGTTCCAGTTCCTCGCATGGGTGGATATCTCGATCGCAAATTGACTTTCGAGCAAGCTCTTGAGGTACGAAAAAGAATTAGAGGTAGAGAATCAATCTCTAAAATCGCTGATGACTTTGGAGTATCGTCAAGTGTCATCTCTGATATTAAAAACCACGTCACATATAGAGGAGTATAACATTGATTTAAGCCGTGAAACAAGCCAACAAAAAAGATAAACTACCACAAATAATCGACTGTAAATTATCAATTGGAGTCAAGAATGGCTAAAATAGAACAACGCTTTGATTACGTCAAGATTGGGTTAGCTTCACCAGAAAGAATTCGACAGTGGGGAGAGAGAACTTTACCCAACGGTCAGATTACTGGAGAAGTGACAAAACCGGAAACCATAAATTATCGCACGTTAAAACCTGAAATGGATGGCTTGTTTTGCGAGCGCATTTTTGGACCTGCAAAAGATTGGGAATGTCATTGTGGGAAGTACAAACGAGTTCGCCATAGAGGCATTGTTTGCGAAAGATGCGGTGTTGAAGTAACTGAATCTCGCGTGCGCCGCCATCGCATGGGCTTTATCAAATTAGCAGCTCCAGTAGCTCACGTTTGGTATCTCAAAGGCATCCCGAGTTACATGGCAATTCTGTTAGATATGCCGCTGCGAGATGTCGAACAAATCGTCTATTTCAATGCCTACGTTGTCCTCAATGCAGGTAATGCAGAGAAGCTGCAATACAAGCAATTGCTCACGGAAGATGCTTGGCTGGAAATAGAAGACGAACTTTACAGCGAAGATTCCACACTCACAGGTGTAGAAGTGGGGATTGGTGCTGAAGCTTTGCAAGTTTTGCTGCAAAACATTCCGCTAGAAACTGAAGCGGAAAAGCTGCGGGAAGATATTGCTAATGCTAAAGGTCAAAAACGGGCGAAGTTGATTAAACGCTTGCGAGTGATTGACAACTTCATCGCTACGGGTTCTCATCCCGATTGGATGGTACTCAATGTGATTCCGGTGATTCCCCCGGACTTGCGGCCGATGGTGCAGCTAGACGGCGGGCGTTTTGCAACCAGTGACCTCAACGACCTCTATCGGAGAGTCATCAACCGCAATAACCGCTTGGCGAGACTGCAAGAAATTCTGGCGCCGGAGATTATCATCCGCAACGAAAAGCGGATGCTTCAAGAAGCTGTGGATGCGCTGATTGACAACGGTCGCCGGGGCCGGACGGTGGTGGGGGCAAACAACCGCCCGCTGAAGTCGCTGTCGGACATCATTGAAGGGAAACAAGGCCGCTTCCGGCAAAATTTGCTGGGGAAACGGGTTGATTACTCCGGGCGTTCGGTGATTGTGGTGGGGCCGAAACTGAAAATTCATCAGTGCGGTTTGCCGAGGGAAATGGCGATCGAACTTTTCCAGCCTTTCGTCATCCACCGCTTGATCCGCCAAGGATTGGTCAACAACATCAAAGCTGCCAAAAAACTGATCCAGCGCAACGATCCGAGTGTTTGGGACGTGCTTCAGGAGGTAATTGAAGGACACCCGGTGATGCTGAACCGGGCGCCGACGCTGCACCGTTTGGGGATTCAAGCCTTTGAGCCGATTTTGGTGGACGGGAGGGCAATTCAGCTTCACCCGCTAGTCTGTCCGGCTTTTAACGCTGACTTTGACGGCGACCAAATGGCCGTGCACGTGCCTTTGTCTCTGGAATCTCAGGCGGAAGCGCGCTTGCTGATGCTGGCTTCTAACAACATTATGTCGCCGGCAACCGGAAGACCGATCGTTACTCCTTCTCAAGATATGGTGCTCGGTTGCTATTACTTGACAGCCGAAAATCCTGACGCTCAAAAAGGAGCCGGTCACTATTTCTCCAACCTCACGGACGCGGTTGTAGCTTACGAACAAGGAGTCGTTGACTTGCACTCATACGTCTGGGTGAGGTTTCAAGGCGCCATAGAAAACACAGAACCCGAGGGAGAACCGCTAAAGGTGGAACGCTCGACCGACGGTATAGTGACGAAAGAATACAAGTTCCGCCGGGTTCGCGAAGACGGAGAGGGCAAGGTGATCAATCAGTTCATTCGCACTACTCCGGGCAGGATTATCTATCACCAAACCATCGAATCGGTAATTAACAATTAGAAATTGGGAGAAAAATTGGTAAGAGGTAATGGGTAATCGGTAAGAGGTAATGGGTAATCGGTAATAACTGACAAATAATCGCTAACAAATAATAGCGGTCGAAGCAGGAAAATTTACCAATTACCAATTACCAATTACCAATTAAGTAGGTAGGTGCAAATAAACATTACTGGGTAGGGTGGGTGAGTGCATTCATCTCCTCGCTTACATCTCCTCCTTCTACGCTAAACCAGCCCCTACAAGATGCTTCTGGTTTTTTCGTGCCGCTCGCTCTACTTATCAATTACCAATTACCAATTACCAATTACCAATTACCAATTACCAATTACCAATTACCAATTACCACTACTCAGAAAAATGACAGAAAAGAAGGAAATTGTTTTTCGCAATCGAGTTGTTGACAAAGGTCAGCTCAAAAAATTAATCTCTTGGTCTTTCATGCACTACGGAACGGCCCGTACAGCGCAAATGGCCGATAAACTCAAAGACTTGGGTTTCCGCTTTGCGACACGAGCGGGAGTTTCGATTAGCGTAGACGATTTGCAAGTGCCCCCGTCGAAACGATCGCTCCTCGATGCAGCCGAAGAAGAAATCCGTATCACAGAACAAAAATACACCAGAGGCGAAATCACTGAAGTCGAACGCTTCCAAAAAGTAATCGATACCTGGAACAGCACCTCAGAAGACCTCAAAGACGAAGTAGTCAAAAACTTCCGAGCCACAGACCCCCTAAACTCGGTCTACATGATGGCCTTCTCCGGTGCGCGGGGGAACATTTCTCAAGTGCGGCAGCTAGTCGGAATGCGCGGATTGATGGCTGACCCGCAAGGAGAAATCATTGACTTGCCAATTAAAACCAACTTCCGCGAAGGACTCACCGTTACCGAATACATCATCTCTTCCTACGGAGCGCGCAAGGGTTTGGTAGATACGGCTTTGCGGACGGCAGACTCGGGCTATCTGACCCGCCGTTTGGTGGATGTATCCCAAGACGTAATTGTCCGGGAAGTGGACTGCGGCACCCAGCGGGGAATTCGAGTGCGGCCGATGACGGACGGAGCAACAGTGCTGATTCCCCTGAAGGACAGGCTGCTGGGGCGCGTTTTCGCCCGAGATGTGGTGCACCCTAAAACCGGGGAAATCGTGGCTTACGGCAGCGAAAAAGCTGTCCGAAATCAGCCAATTACCGAGGAGTTGGCGGGGGAAATTGGTAAATCTGGGGTGGCAGAGGTATATTTACGATCGCCCCTGACTTGCGAATCTACGCGCTCGGTCTGTCAGCACTGCTACGGCTGGAGTCTTGCCCACTTGCAAATGGTGGACATGGGAGAGGCGATCGGGATTATTGCGGCTCAGTCGATCGGGGAACCGGGAACCCAACTCACCATGCGTACCTTCCACACAGGCGGCGTATTCACCGGAGAAGTCGCGAAACAAGAACGCGCCCCCTTCCCGGGCGTAGTGAAATTCAAGAACTTGCGCACCCGCTCGTTCCGCACCAGACACGGCGAAGAAGCACTGGTGGCAGAAAACAACGGCAAACTTGTATTTGAGGGCGACGGCTTTGAAGAAGGGAAATCCGGCGCCAAAAATCAAAAACTGAAAATCGAATTGGCGATCGTCCAGGGTTCTACTCTGATGGTCAAAGACGGACAGCGCGCCATTCCCGGTCAAGTTTTGGCAGAAGTGCCGATCGTCGGTCGCGCAGCCCGCAAAACTACGGAAAAAGTGACTACGGACGTAGCCTCCGACTTAGCCGGAGAAGCCAAATTTGCTGATTTGGTGCCAGAAGAAAAAACCGACCGCCAAGGGAACACAACCCGCACAGCCAGCAAAGGCGGGCTGATTTGGATTCTCTCAGGAGAGGTCTACAACTTGCCCCCCGGCGCCGAACCAGCGGTGAAAAATGGCGATCGCATTCCGGCCGAAAGCGTGATTGCCGAAACGAAACTTGTCTCCGAACACGGTGGCGTAGTCCGTATCGCTGACCCGAGAGAAATCGAAATTATCACCGCGCAAGTCCTGCTCGACCAAGCCATCGTGCGGGCCGAAAGCGCAGGCGGCCGCGACCACTACACGATCGAAACAGCTTCTAAGCAGCGGTTTTCCCTGAAGACGGCTCCCGGGAGCAAGGTGATTAACGGGGAAGTGGTGGCGGAACTGCTCGACGACAGCTACCGCACAGCGACAGGGGGCATTGTCAAGTACGGCGGGGTAGAAGTCCACAAGCGCGGCAAAGCTAAACTTGGCTACGAAGTCGTGAAGGGGGGGACTCTGCTGTGGATACCGGAAGAGTGCCACGAGGTGAATAAGGATATTTCTCTGCTGCTGGTGGAAGATGGCCAGTACGTGGAGGCGGGTACTGAGGTGGTTAAGGATATTTTCTGCCAAACCAGCGGGGCAGTGGAAATCACTCAGAAAAATGACATCCTCCGGGAAATTGTGATTAAACCGGGGACACTCCATGTAGTTGACCGCCCGCCGCTAACTCTCGGGGAAGGTCAAATTGTCAACGCGGGTCAAGAGATTTTCCCGGGCTTGATTGCCGAAGAGTTGGGCTATGCCGAGTATATCGAAACTCCCGAGGGCCCGGCTTTGCTGCTGCGGCCTGTGGTGGAATTTCCAGTACCTGACAAGCCGCCGGTGCCTTCTCAGACGGCGCTGAATGAGTCAATCTCTTTGAAAGCGGTGCAGCGACTGCCCTATAAGGATGGGGAGCGCGTCAAATCGGTCGAGGGATTGGAACTGCTGCGGACTCAGCTTATTTTGGAAATTGGTTCCGGAGCTCCGCAATTGGCGGCGGATATCGAGCTGCTGCCGGATGAGGAAGATGCTATGGCTTTTGGGGCTGACGGTTCGGGACCGGCTTGGGGTTCGCCTGAAGATGTTAGTGCGTCGCAAGAGTTGGCGATGACTGTGGCCGATGGGGGCGATCGAGCTTCAAAAACTTTCCGCTTGCAGTTGGTGATTTTGGAATCGCTGGTAATTCGGCGGGACGTGTCTGCCGATCCGACTCAGGGCAGCACTCACACGCGGCTTTTGGTGGAGGATGGGCAGTCGATCGCGCCTGGGGCAGTAGTCGCCCGCACCGAGATTCTCTGCAAAGAAGCGGGTATCGTTCGGGGCATCCGCGAGGGACTTAACGAACCCGTGCGCCGACTGTTGGTAATGCGGGATGCGGATTCTATTTCGATCTCTGTGGCGGGTACGCCGGATGTGAGTCCGGGTCAACTGCTGGTGGCTGGTACTGAAATAGCTCCGGGGGTTGTTCTCGAAGAGTCCGGCCAAGTTGTGAAGGTTGTACCTGCGTCGGAGACAGAACCGGCGAAACTCTTGCTCAGGGTGGCTCGCCCTTACCGGGTTTCGGCCGGTGCGGTGCTGCACGTAGACGACGGCGATTTGGTGCAGCGGGGTGACAATTTGGTGATTCTGGTGTTTGAGCGGGCAAAGACTGGGGATATCATTCAGGGTTTGCCACGGATTGAGGAACTTCTCGAAGGGCGCAAGCCGAAGGAAGCCTGTATTTTAGCCAAGCGGCCGGGAACGGCTCGGGTAGTTACGGATGATGATGTTGTGGAACTGGCGGTGATTGAGGATGATGGCCGGATTGAGGAGTATCCTTTGTTGCCCGGTCAAAACCCGATCGTTTCCGACGGACAGCGCGTGGGCGTTGCCGAAGCTTTGACCGACGGGCCTGCTAACCCTCACGAAATTCTAGAGGTGTTCTTCCACGTTCTCAAGGAGCGGCAGCCTACTTTTGAGGCGGCTTTGGAGAGTTTCCAACAGGTGCAGACATTTTTGGTGAATGAGGTGCAGTCGGTTTATCAGTCTCAAGGCGTGGATATTTCTGATAAACACATCGAAGTAATCGTCCGCCAGATGACTAACAAGGTGAGGATGGAAGATGGCGGCGATACTACTATGCTCCCCGGCGAGTTGGTGGAATTGCGGCAGGTTGAGCAGGTGAATGAGGCTATGTCAATTACTGGTGGAGCGCCTGCGGATTATACTCCGGTGTTGCTGGGGATTACTAAGGCTTCGCTGAATACTGATAGCTTTATTTCTGCGGCTTCGTTCCAGGAGACTACGCGGGTATTGACTGAAGCTGCGATCGAAGGTAAGTCTGACTGGCTGCGCGGTCTGAAGGAAAATGTGATCATCGGCCGCCTGATTCCTGCGGGTACTGGGTTCAATGCCTATGAGGATGCTGGGGTTCAGGATGCGGGTTTTGATGGTGCTGTGTTTGATGACGACATCCACGATTTGCAGGAGGATGTGGTTTTGGACGATCGCACTGCACGCCGCGCTTATACGATCGAGAGCGGTTTTGAGATCGGGCGCGGGTCAGAGCTTGAGGCTGATGAGGATTTTGAAGAAGTTGAGGTTGATGATGACGATTTTGTCGCTGAGACTGAGGATGATGCCTTGGGGCCTGATGCTGACGATGATGATGATATCGGTTTTGACTTCGATGAGGACGAAGACTAATAATAGTTTTGAGATTGCATGAATGAGTGAATAGCGTTGCGATCGCTGAGGAGAGGTTCCTCGCCGCAACGCACTCTTCGCTCTCATGAGTTGAAAAATCTCAAATTTTTCCTCACTCATTAAAAGTCAGAACTCGTCGCATTGTGCGATCGGGATCTCCAAAGGAAAAAGGAAGAAGGAAGAGTCAGAATTCAAGAAAAATTTGTAATTCAAGAGTTTTAATGGTTTGTTGTTTCAAACAAAAAATTCTTTCTTCCTTCTTCCTTTTTCCTTCTTCCTTCTTATTCCCACTTAATGTATGGTTCACTCAATCAGGCAGCAAAGCCTTGATCTGATCGACAAACTCTTGATGGTCTACCACAGGTTTAGAGATGTAACCATCAGCACCGCTTTGATCCAGAAATGTTTCTTTATCACCGGCCATCGCGTGAGCAGTCACCAAAATAATCGGCAGCGAGGCAGTTTGCGGGTCAGCTTTGAGCAGTTGAGTAATCTTAATGCCGTCAACAGATTTCCCCTGGTACACGCTGCGGGAAAGCGACACATCCATTAAAATCAAATCAGCTTCGCCGTTTGCAGCAATCTGCATCACCTCTTCAACATTTTCCGTGTGCTTCACGGCTAAGCCCCCCCGCTTAGTCAGAATTTTGGAAAAAACCCGAGCATTAACCAAATCGTCCTCTACAATCAGAACGGTTTTCATAAATAAATATGGGAAGTATAGAAACTTTGTGACTTTAGTCCAAAGAGGAACACGGCACGGGGAGTACATTCCCCGTCAAAAATGCAGAGTTTTTAGCGCCATCAGCCGGGAACCCTGCAAAACCCGTATGTATATCTTTGATCTACTAGGTGTCAGAAGGTGTAAAGATGCCTAGAAGCATCCAGTACCATCATCATTTAGACTACTACACACAGACAGTTTAGTTGTTTTTTATAACTAGACCTGGCACTGGTGAGAGTCTCAAGATTCTCAGGTAGCAGGTTTCTAGTACAATCTTGGGCGCATGGACGATGCCTAGAAACCGGGTTCTCGATCGTTTAGGCGGGCTATAACGAAGTATTGCTATGAAAAACCCGGTTTCTGGCTACCCGTGCGTCCAGCACTATAGTATCCTCTCTTTCGGTCAAGCCTCCGGCTTCTACCATTTTAGATTTTAGATGGGGAATGAGTTACTGGATATGGGTTTGGAGCACGGGCATTGAGTTGCATTCTTTTTTGAAACTGATATGAGAGTGCCGGAGGTGTGACAATTATTTTCTTTCCTGCTCTTAGAATCAAGCGGTGTTTATTCACATACTCCCGCCCCAGCATTCGGAGTGGCGAATCTAGCGGGGATTGTTGGAAATTCCTAATTCTCAGTTTGACCGATCGAGACGGCTTAAAATATCGACGCTTCCGTTCATCAAGCGGAGGTCAGACTAGGAGATGTCGCGATGAGAGCTTTTGACTGCTGAATTCTTCAATATCGCCATTTTTGACACTCTCAAGCGAGTCACCGCGACGCTCCATTCTGGAATAAGCCAAAATTTGGACTTCACTCGTAGTCCAGACACCTCTACACGTTCAAAACAAGTACCCCTACCAGAGGTATTGCAATTGGGCTTACTTTTTTTTTAATGCTTTCCGAGTCGATCGCGCTTGCCAAAATGCGCTAGGCTCTATCTTCTACCAGTGCTGATTGATAAACGCTACGGCTTTACCGAGACGAGATCGATCGGGCTTTTTTCCTGAAGAGAATATTTCTTCGCGTAGATGGTTATTTCTAATTGCAATTAAATTCTATCATAGATTGACGGGGACTTTAGTCCCTCGTGACGCTTTGCTAGGAAGGGCTAAAGCCTCATTACGTTCTGAGCTTCTGGCATTCGGTGTTCTCTTGTGAATCAACCTTCTGACGGCGGGCAGTAAATAGACAGGTAGGCGCAAATGAAGGCAACATAGAGGTTAGGGTAAGAGTGGAGAGTAAGAGGCAAGCGTTGCCCGTCTTCGGCACTCGGATTCTGCTTTCACAAGTTAAGTTTATTTTTATTCTCCAACTAGGCGGCTGGACCGAACTTTCGGTTCGCCTGCGGCAAACGCTTTTCACTCGAGACAGGCAACCTCGGCATTATTGACAGAGGCTGTCTTCACTCAGGAATTAACGGACACAAGGACTCATGGCTAAACAACTCAACCTACTTTCCGGGCAAGTAATTTCTACGCCTCTGCACGCCGAGATGCAGCAATCGTACCTCGAATATGCCATGAGTGTGATCGTCGGGCGAGCTTTGCCTGATGTCCGCGACGGTTTAAAACCGGTTCACCGTCGAATTTTGTACGCGATGCACGAACTCGGTCTGACGCCAGACCGACCTTACCGCAAGTGCGCGCGGGTCGTTGGAGATGTTTTGGGAAAATATCACCCTCACGGCGACCAATCGGTTTACGACGCTCTGGTGCGAATGGTTCAGGAGTTTTCGAGCCGCTATCCTTTGCTTGCGGGTCACGGCAATTTCGGTTCGGTGGACAATGACCCGGCGGCTGCTATGCGCTA
This sequence comes from Microcoleus sp. S28C3, assembly GCF_036700785.1. NCBI lineage: Bacteria > Bacillati > Cyanobacteriota > Cyanophyceae > Oscillatoriales > Microcoleaceae > Microcoleus > Microcoleus sp. S28C3. Next base: position 23,306 of record NZ_JAUBPO010000011.1, read on the forward strand.
TACGGAAACTAGGCTGGCACCGATCGCCCACGAAGCGATGCTCACCCAAGTCGGCGATGCAACTGTTGATTTTACTGGAAACTTTGACAGTTCGCAGCAGGAACCGACGGCGCTGCCTGCTCAGTTGCCGTTTCTATTACTCAACGGCTGTACGGGCATTGCTGTGGGGATGGCAACTAATATCCCGCCGCACAATTTGGGGGAGGTGGTAGACGGTTTAATTGCTTTGATTGAAAACCCGGAACTATCCGACGAGAAGTTGATAGAACTGATTCCGGGGCCGGATTTCCCGACCGGAGGGGAAATCGTCGCTACAGAGGGCATTTTTGACGCCTACACTAAGGGTCGAGGCAGCATTGCGGTCAGGGGTGTGGCAGGGGTGGAAGAGGTGCCCGGTAATCGCAAGGTGCGCACTAAAACGGCGATCGTGGTGACGGAGTTTCCGTTTCAGGTAAATAAGGCGGCTTGGATTGAAAAGGTGGCGGAGTTGGTCAATTCCGGCCGCCTCGACGGTATTTCTGATTTGCGTGACGAGAGCGATCGCGAAGGCATTCGAGTCGTGATTGAACTCAAGCGGGAATTTACCCCTGAAGCGGTTCTGGCTCGTCTTTACCAACAAACTGACCTGCAAACAAATTTTGGCGCGATTTTGCTGGCAATTGTTAACGGTCAACCGCGACAGTTGACGCTGAGACAATTGTTGCAGGAATTTCTGGATTTCCGGGAAGTGACTCTTACCCGCCGCTACAATTACGAGTTGCAGGCTGCGGAACGCCGCTGTCATATTGTCCAAGGCTTAATGTTGGCTTTGACAAATCTAGATACAGCGATCGACATTCTCAGAAATTCTCCTGACGGCTCTACTGCTAAGCAAACTTTGCAAGTTCGCCTCAATTTGAGCGAAAGTCAAGCTGATGCGATTTTGGCGATGCCGATGCGCAGGCTGACTGGTTTGGAAAGGCAAAATTTGCAGTCTGAGTTTGATGAGTTGATGGCTAATATTCAAGAATTGCAGCGGTTGTTGAGCGACAGGCGCGAACTTTTGAAGGCTTTAAAGAAGGAATTTCGATCGCTCAAACGCAAGTACGCTGACCCCCGCCGCACTAAATTCGCCAATGGAACCGGACGCGCAGCAAACGCCGAACCACAATTTTCTGGTAAGAAAAATTCTGCGGTGAAGCAGTTGTCGCCGGCAACTATTCAGCCTAACTTATTGCCCGTTCTAGAGGCAGAGGAAACTATTGTTGAATTTTCGCACAAGCAGTACGTGCGGCGCTTGCCTGCTGGGGAACGGCCTCGCTCGAAAAGTCGCGAAAAATCGGTTTCAGCTTTAGAAAAAAATGAAGATTTTATTGTTACCGCAAAGCTGACGAAAACCGATCGCACTTTGGTCATCTTAACTCCTAACGGCAAAGCTTACCCGCTGAAAGTGGCCGATATTCCTAGTAGTAGCCCAAAAGACCGGGGAACGCCGATCGTTAGTTTGTTGTCGCCGAGTGCTACTAAAGAAAGTGCCGGTCGCGCTTTGTCGGAAATCACAGTTGCACACTTTATTTTGCCGGAAAATTCCGAAGCGGCGGATTTAGTAACTCTGACTCAGCAAGGGAAAATTAAGCGCTTGCCGATGCAGGAATTTGCTGATTTGACTAATCGCGGCGTTACTGTTGTTAAACTCAAGGAGGACGATCGGCTGCGCTGCGCGAGTCTGGGCAAAGTCGGCGAGCAAGTGGCGATCGCAACTTCAGGAGGCCGAGTCCTCCGGTTTGATATCGATGACGAACAACTGCCGCCAATGGGCCGCGCCGCCCAGGGTTCTCAAGTAACCAGGTTGCGGAAGCAGGAACAGTTGGTGGGCTGCATCACTCTCGACCCGGACGACAGTTTGGTGCTATTTTCGGAGTTGGGTTGGGCAAAACGAATGCCTGCAGGTTCTGTCAGGCTTACTAACCGAGGTGAAATTGGCACTCAAGCTTTTCGTTTCTCAGAGCCTAAAGATGCTTTAGTTGGCTTGCTGCGGGCTGTTCCCGATACGGATGTCAAACTTTTAACTAATTCTGGCCGTCTACTGCGATCGGCTATTGATGCTATAGCTTTTTGGGGGAAAGATTCTGGGGGCGATCGAGTTTTTGACCTCAATCCGGGTGAAAAAATTATCAAAGTTATCAGCAGTCAATAGTCATTAGTCATGGGTCATTCATTGTGTCATTATTCGCTGTGAGTCAATTAAAGATTGCCTTTGTTGTCTTCGAGCGTATACGTCCAATTCCATTCCCCATTAAGCCTTGTTCCCAGGCTTTGCCTGGGAATACATACCCGGAGGCTCTGCCTCCAATTCCCCAATCTAAAATCTAAAATCTAAAATCTAAAATTGTTTGATGGCGCAAGTTGTATTAGAAAATATCTACAAAAGTTTTCCGCTCCGCCAAGGAGAACAGGAAAAAGAAGCAAACAGCGTCGCAGAAAGTGTCTCGCCTGCGGCCGATCGCCCTTCGTCTAACAGCGTTTTGCGGCGCATTAACCTTACGGTCGAAGACGGGGAATTCATGGTGCTGGTGGGGCCTTCTGGCTGCGGAAAAAGCACTTTGCTGCGATCGATCGCCGGTTTGGAAGTTTTGACGGCCGGCAATATTTGGGTTGGCGATCGGGTGGTTAACGATTTGCCTCCTAAAGACCGAAATATCGCTATGGTATTTCAAAATTATGCTCTCTATCCTCACTTAACAGTTTACGATAATCTCGCCTTTGGATTGCGTCGCTCCGAAAGGGAGAAAGAGGAAGGAAGAAGGAAGAAGGAAGAAGGAAGAAGGAAGAAGGAAGAAGGAAGAGGGAAGAAAGTAGAAGGGATAAGGGGGAAGATACAAGGAGAAGAAGGAAGCATCCAGAAGAGAGAAAAAATTAGGAATAAGGTAGAAGAGGTTATTAATTATTTAGCTTCTAATTCTTTTAAAACTCATCTAATTTATCCTTTGTTTGAGGACTTTTTAGGAGGAGCGACTCGCAAGCTGCCTCCGGGTTTGCGCTATTTGTCGGAACGGGAAAAGGCAGTAGGAGAACGAGTCCTGAAGGTAGCTGAATTATTGCAAATAGAATCTCTTTTAAATCGCTTGCCGAAACAACTTTCGGGAGGGCAAAAGCAGCGGGTAGCTTTGGGTAGGGCGATGGCTCGAAATCCTGAGGTGTTTTTGATGGACGAACCGCTATCGAATCTTGATGCGAAATTGAGGGCGGAAACTCGATCGCAAATTGTGCAGTTGCAGCGACAGTTGGGAACTACAACTATTTATGTGACTCACGACCAAACTGAGGCGATGACTATGGGCGATCGGATTGCTATTATGAATAGAGGTCAGCTTCAGCAAGTAGCTCAACCTCTAGAGCTTTACAACAAGCCGGCTAATTTGTTTGTTGCTGAGTTTATCGGTTCTCCGCCGATGAATTTTTTGTCGGTGGAATTTAGTGCTCCGCTGTTGATTTCTCACCCGCAATTTCGCTTTACTTTACCCGATATTTGGGCAAAAAGTCTACAACAATATGACGGGCGAGGGCTAATTTTGGGCATTCGGCCGGAACATCTGAGCATTCACCCTCCTGCTACCAAAAATCTTTCGGTACAAGTGGAAATTGTAGAGGCTTTGGGACACGAAACTTATTTGCGGGTCTGTTTGACGGATGCTCCGGCCGTGCGGATGCAAGTGCGGGTTCCTCCTGAGCGATCGATCCGAGTTGGCGAGGAGCTTTGGCTGGCCATCGCCCATGACAAAATTCACTTGTTCGACCCCGATACTGAGTTGGCTATTTTTCCTGTTAGGTAAAATCCTCAAGGTCGATCGACCGTTTTGACTGATATTAGGATTCACAAAGTTGAAGTTTTTTCAAGTCACTGTTATATTAATTTACATAAGCCTTACAAAAGTTAACGAAAGGAGTTCGCACTATGCAAGAACAAAAACGCAACGCTTGGAACTGGGGCTTCAGCGAAGGAGCCGAAAATTGGAATGGTCGTTTGGCGATGATTGGTTTCTCTGCCGCTGTCATAATCGAATTGGTTTCCGGTCAAGGCCTGCTTCACTTTTGGGGCCTGATGTAATTTTCTAGTTAAGACTTTTGTGACACTGCAAAGCTTGGGAGTTCCGTAACGGACTCCCTAAATTTTGGCAGCGCGATTTGGGCAACAAATAGCCACTTGCTCCGTGCAGTTAGCAGCACAAAATTTAACAGCTATAGCCCAAACCGGGGCGGGGGGTGTCCCCCCCAAAAAAGAGTGCGAATCACTCTTTTGGGTGATGCTAGAAAATTACTCTAGCGGATATATTCTTTTAAGATGCTGTTGCGGTTGGGATGGCGCAACTTCCGCAGGGCTTTAGCCTCGATTTGGCGAATCCGCTCGCGGGTGACGTTAAAGATTTGACCAATTTCCTCCAAGGTCTTCATCCGTCCGTCATCTAAGCCGTAACGCAGCCGCAGTACATCCCGTTCTCGGGGGCTGAGAGTATCCAAAACGCTTTCCAAGTCTTCCCTGAGCAAGTTTTTTGAGACTTGATCTTCTGGTGTTTCCCCGTCTGATTCAATAAAATCTCCCAGACGTGAGTCTTCCTCTTTGCCGATCGGAGTTTCTAGAGAGATGGGCAACTGTGCGGACTTAGCAATGAACCGCAACTTCTCGATCGTCATCTCCATGCGGGTAGCAATTTCTTCTTCCGTAGGCTTGCGACCCATTTCCTGAGACAGGAGTTTGGTAGTTTTCTTGATCCGCGAAATGGTTTCGTAAAGGTGAACCGGCAGGCGGATAGTGCGCGATTGGTCGGCGATTGCCCGGGTGATGGCTTGACGTATCCACCAAGTTGCGTAGGTAGAAAACTTGTAGCCTTTTTCGTGATCGAATTTTTCAGCGGCCCGGATCAGACCCAAAGATCCTTCCTGAATCAAATCTTGGAAAGACAAACCGCGATTCATGTATTTTTTGGCGATCGACACCACCAAACGCAGGTTTGATTGCACCATTTTTTCCTTAGCCCGACGGCCGACGTGGAGTCGGTGACGGAATGCAGGGAGTGCCATATCTACAGCATTAGCCCATTCGCTGTCTTTGGGTTCGCGGTCTAACTCTTCAAGCAGTTGTTCTCGAACTCGCTCTAATTCCAGCAAATCTGCAATCTTGCGCGCTAGTTCAATCTCTTCGTCAGCTCGCAGCAGTCGAATCCGACCGATTTCTTGCAGGTAAAGACGAATAGAGTCTTCAGTATAATGCTTTTTCTTTGCCTGTGCCCGACGACGGGCTTTGGCACCTTTGCCAGATTTAGTGTCCTCCTCAGATTGAGAATCTAAGAATTCTTCTCTATCGTCTTCTTCGTCGATAAAGAGTTCCAACTCGCTCTCAGGTAGAACGCTTTCGGCGCTCCGAAGCAACTCGATAGTTTCCATTTGGGGTGTGATTGTGGTTTCGAGTACGGTGTTAGCCTGGATCATGCCGTCTTCCTCATGCTCCTGAATTAAAGAATAAATAACAGTGGAATAGTGTCTGTTTGTAGTTTAGACAAGTTAGCCAGTATTGACATTTCCGCAGGAAGAAATAGTGGGATTTTCGGTCGGCTAGCTGAATCTGTTACCGAAACTGCACTAGTTTTATGAGTCAAAGTTCCAGTTATGGTTTGAAGCAGGGAGCGCATTCAATCGATCGCAAAGTTTAACATCGCGACATGGGATTGAGCGTGCGGCTTTTTCTTTCGGAGCGAGTTACCACATTATCTGCGATACCTTGCCGAGAGAAGCAAACCATGAAATGCGATCGATCGCACCTCAAAAAATACTAACTTTTTTACTCTGTACTTCGATCTTTTACCAGTACAAGTTTTCCGGCACGGAACCCTCTAACTTTTGTGTTCGATGTGTCGAACTTTTTATGCGCCTGGTGCTTTCATGATGTTGTCAGACATGACAGTTTCATGGCAAATTTTCGCCACCTTGGATGCGGGTCTGCTGGCTCAAATGCAACAGCAGAGAGTCAAAACACCAAACGGGGAGAATCGGATCTTGCAAAGACCTTTCCGATTGTAGCCTTTCTCACAAAAAATGGAAGTTGTTTTCCATTGTTTGTCAAGAACTAGGAAAACTCTATCAGCTTAGCTTGACAATAGGGACTCGTGTCTAAATCTGCTAAATCCTGAGAATGGCCAGTAAAAACTTTGGCACAATCGAACGGCGCTGTTTTCTGCGCATATCTGGGTGAACGGCTGCGGCGTAGTTGGCCAGACAGTTAGCAGACAGTTTTTGACTTGCCGGAATTGGGACCAATACAATCCGTGTAGATACACCCATCTTTACCCTGTTTCCCTGAATTGAATCATACGCAATGTGCGATTGAATAAAGCTCGTAGCTTTAGTTTTAAGCCGACAACTCTGGATTAGAGACCGACTCTGACCCCAAATGAAGCGTTGCGGGTTGAGTAATGCAACAGGGGCTTTCATTGTTAAGTTAGCTCAAATCTCAGAAATTGGGTTTAATTTTGACGTTAAATCACATTAAGTTCTTAACGTCACTTTCTCATTTAAGCAGTTCGACACGAGTTTGTCGCGTCAGCGGCAAAAACCACCCGGATAAATTCTACTGAGACTTAACGCAATGCGCAATGCTCGGCTGCAAACTGCTCTAAAATTTGTTGACTTCCGGCTGGCACTTGCGCGATCGCACTTTCTCACAAAAACCACAATTCGCCATCTTCCGGAAGTATAACTTCACGATTCCTTTAAATATATCGTAACAGTGTGAAGATTTAATAAAGCCCTTTAATCAATTTTAGGTAGCATTCTCGAATTGTCTTGATAATTTCAAGCAGACGGAACAAAATCTGCAGAGGGTGTGGCTGCAACTGCCTGCAGATGATAACTCCCCAAGGGAAGGAAAATTTACCCAGTTAGCGATGTGCTTGCTCTTGTTGGACAAGGCATAAGCTGCTGGATGCACTTAAAGATGTGGAGCGGTAGGACGCTGGTGCGATGCTCAAAGTTTTGTTATTATTTACAGAGCTTCCTCAGAAAAAACGTATCCGGGCTTTATCCTATACCCGCCTTTAAATTATGTGGCTTGACTGTTAGGGGATGAAGCTATCAAGAAAAATTTCCGCTCCGTGTCTATATTGACAACCCAAGGAAGGTTTACTAGAAAGAATTCACCTTTGCAAGAGAAAAAATTAGTAATTAATCGGGGCGATATTATCATCTCTTTATAGCGCGTGTTTGTAGTCAGGACTTCATTTTTTTTTGTGAATAAGGACTAAAGTCCTGACTGCGAAATTAATTTAACCGCGACACAAATTACTGCTGATTCCGCAGCCGAGGGTTAACAAATTCGTTTAATCCTTCCCCCACCAAAGACAGTCCCACTACCATTAAAGTCATTGCCAAACCGGGAAACAAAGCTGTCCACCAAATGCCGGTAGGTAGCGCATCTAAAGCTAAACGCAAGTCGTGTCCCCATTCGGGAGTTGCTTCGGGAAGTCCTAATCCGAGAAATCCCAAACCTCCTAATGTTAAAATTGCATCGGCAGCGTTGAGCGCAAACAGCACCGGTACGCTCTGAATCACATTCAGAAACAGGTAGCGCGAAAGCACTGTCCAAGTATCAGCACCCATTGCTCGCGCGGCTTCGACAAACAATTCGGTTTTGACGCTAACGGTGTGATTCCTGACAACGCGGTAGTATTGAGGGATGTAGGAAATGCTCAGGGCGATCGCAGCATTCAAAACTCCTTTTCCCACTACAAACGCTAGCGTCAGAGAAAGCAGCAGCCCCGGCAAAGTATAAATTGTATCCATTAAAAATAACAATACTCGATCGAGCTTACCGCCCAAATAACCGCTAACCAAACCCAGCGGCACACCGATAAACAAACTCAAAGCAGTGGCTAAAATTACCACTTGCCAAGCCGCCCGAGAAGCAAACAGCGTGCGGGAAAACACATCGTAGCCGCTGCGGCTAGTACCGAACCAATAATTCGCCGACGGCGGTTCGTGGATGGGGTTAATCAAAGCCTCAGTAGGATTTTGCAGCCATCCCCAAGCTTGCATAGCTGGAGACAAGGTGGCTACTAATACAAACACGGCAGTTATTGTCAAACCTGCCCACATCATTTTCATTGACAGGCTTGACGGTGAGGCACTGTTGAGAAATCGCGGCAGTCGGAGGCGGCTTTGAGCCATAATGACGATCAACCAATATAAGACTTTTAGATTTTAGTAGGACTCAGGCGAAAAAACCCGGAACACTCAAAAATCCTCTTTCTTATTCGCCAAACACTCGCGAGAAACCGGGTTTTTTCGCGGGATGCAGCTAAAAAAAAATCGGTTTCTCCCCTGCACGGGACTGGCGCGCAGGGGAGAAACCGGGTTTTTGGCAGGCGGGACGCAAGTCGAGTTTAGGTTAAATTTCCCTTGGCGAATCTCAAATCTAAAATCGATCGAATGTCCTACAAATTACTGGCAATTAACTCGCGGTACTGGCTTTTCGGCTTAACTCCTTTGAGTTCAGCTACCAAATCTTTGTCTTTGAAATACTGAATCGTCGGCGTACCAATCACGCCAGCATTTTCAGCAATGTCTGGATCTTCTTCAATGTCGATTTCCACGTAGTGGATTTTGCCCTCGAACTCATCTACTACTTTGCTCAAAATCGGCTTGAGGCTGTGACAAGGGCCGCAAGTCGGAGCGGAATATTTGACCACAATCAACCGATCGCTATCGTGGAACAACTTCCGCAAAGCATAACCTCCTTCGTGGCGCGTGTCTGTGATATCAAAGTTCTCACTGGTTTTGCGAACTTTTTGAGCTTCCGGCGCTGCTGTGGGTTGCTCGGATTCCTCGGTTTGATGGAATTCTTGCGTTAAATTGTTGACTGAGAGCCAACGTTCTGCCAGCATCGCCCCCATACAACCGCTACCGGCCGCGGTGATGGCTTGGCGAAACTCGTGGTCTTGCACGTCGCCGACGGCGTAAACTCCCTCAACGCTGGTTTCTACCGAACCGTGTTTGGTAACGATATAGCCTACTTCGTCGAGTTCTAACTGACCTTGGAAAAGTTGAGTGTTGGGAGTGTGACCGATCGCGTAAAACAATCCTTTCACCAGCAAATCGCTCTCGGCGCCGGTCTCGATATTTCTAATTCTCACCCCGTCCATTTTGCCGCCCGGTTCGCCCAAGATATCCACTGCTTCGGTGTTCCAGTGCACGGTAATTTTGGGATTGCTCAGCACTCGGTCTTGCATGGCCTTGCTGGCGCGCATCCGATCGCGCCGCACCAGCATATGTACGTGAGAGCCGTATTTTGTCAAATAAATAGATTCTTCCGCTGCGGTGTCGCCCGCGCCGATGACAGCTAAATCTACTCCTTTAAAAATTGGGGTAGCGCCGTCGCAAATCGCACAGGCAGAAATGCCGTGACTCCAAAATACGTGTTCGCTAGGCAGCCCCAGCCTTTTCGCCGTCGCGCCTGTAGCGATTACTATCGTGTGGGTTTTGATTTCTCTATCTTCCGATCGCACTGTAAACGGCCGCTGGCTCAAATCCACCGAAATTACATCTTCTGTGTATAATTCGGCACCCCAGCGCGCTGATTGAGCTTTCATCCGATCCATGAGCTGTGGCCCGGTGATGCCTTCGGGAAAGCCGGGAAAGTTTTCGACTTCTGTGGTGGTCATCAGTTGACCGCCGGGGACGCCTCCCGCTTGGTAGCCTTCAAACACTACAGGTTTCAGGTTTGCCCTCCCGGCGTAGATGGCTGCGGTGTAGCCTGCGGGCCCTGAGCCGATAATCACTAAGTTTTCTACGGTTTGTTCGGTCATAGCTATTTAGTCAAACTCATAACGACTTCGTTTTACTAATTCTAGCAGAGTTTGATCGAGTTTGGTTTGATGCCATTGTGCGATCGAGCATCTGTATCTATTGTTGAGGGTCGATCGGTCTTCGGGGCAACTCCAGCTTGTTTTATAAGCAAAAACAATCTAAAAGTCGATTTAGTTTTAAATGTTCGATCTATTTTGACCGCTGAAATCTTAAGAAAATCTAAAGATGACCAAAATTATTGACTTTATTCTCAATTATTTTACCTATTTACTTGCTTTGAGGCTTGTGGTACGATTTTCACAATCCAGCGGCATTATGACTAATTTAAGTTTTTGACGCTGAAAGCTTTTAAAATCGTAAAATTAACGAACTCTGCAAATGTAATAAGTACAATTGTTTATGCAAAATCCGCATTTTCTGGTTTAAGAATTGTAACGGAGATTTGGATGGATTTGACAAAATACATGATTTGTGGTATGCAAGGTGCGCTCGGGGGAAATTTCGATCGAGCTTTTTAACCGCTTCGGAAGCACAGGCGGGACGCCCGTGCCACGATAAACATAGAATTTTGTAATTGTGTCTAGATGGATAAAATCAAGATATTGTTTGTGTGCAGTCAGAATAAGTGGAGAAGTTTGACTGCCGAGAAAATATGCCAGAAAGTTAGCGGCTACAGCGTGCGATCGGCGGGAACGGAAAAAGGTGCAAGAATTAGAGTAACTGAGGGTCTTGTCGGTTGGGCGGATTTGATATTTGTGATGGAGAAGAAGCATGGCGATCGACTTCGCAGCAAATTTCCCGAAAGCCTCGAAGGCAAGAAAGTTATTTGCCTGCAAATTCCGGACAATTACCAATATATGGAACCGGAGTTAGTCGAGCTTTTGCAAGCGAAACTGAACCCCTATATGGAAATGCCAGATAACGAGATAAATTTTATGCAGCGAGTTTTGGAACCGGAAGTGATGGATTCCTTGGAAGAGGCGATCGAATACGATTCGATGGATTTTGCTGAGGTTAATGCTGCTTTTGCTCAGAGTGCTGTGGCGTTGGGGCCGGTTTTTGGAAACGTTTTGGATGCGGGGACGGGTACGGCGAGAATTCCGATCGCAATTTCTCAACTCCGGCCAGCATGGAAATTGACTTGCATCGATTTGTCGGCAAATATGCTGAAAGTCGGGGCCCAAAATGTGGAAAAGGCGGGCGTGCGATCGCAAATTAGTCTCGAATTAATTGATGCTAAGGTAATGCCTTATCCTGACAACTATTTTGACATGGTGATTTCCAACAGCATTATCCACCATTTGCCCGATCCGCTGCCGTTTTTGCACGAAGTCAAGCGGGTGTTGAAGCCGCAGGGAGCAATTTTTTTTCGGGATTTGCTGCGACCGGAAAAAGCGGAAATCAGGGATAATTTAGTCAAGCTGTATGCGGGAGATTGCAACGCGCATCAGAAACAGTTATTCAGCGATTCGTTGCAAGCAGCATTTACGCTGGATCAAGTTGAGGAGATGATGCAAAATGCCGGGTTGGATGGGTTGAGGATTTATGAATCTTCGGACAGACACTGGACCGCGGAGCGTGCTTGGTGCGAGTCTTTGTAGGCACGGGACGATCGCCCGATAAAATTTTACACGCAGTATTGCACACCTTCAAGCTAAATACTTGTCCAAATCCGACCAACTGCGGAACCGACCCACGACGCTTTTATTGTCAATTGGGAAGCAGGCGAAAAATAACCTAGGAATTCAGACGCTGTTTGTCAGGCATAATCGATTCATGCTCCTTTCCAAAATTGTCTAATCAATTTATTGTTTAGTCAAGATGCTTAAGCATCTTATATAAAAAATGTGCGATCGAGGATATGCCGAAAAAGCCCGTTCCGCGACCTGAAGATGAAGAGTCGCATTTGAAGAAGCTCAGGGAAGAACTGGAGATGAGTCAGGAAGATTTGGCGCGAGAGCTTGGCGTTTCGTCGCAAACAATCAGCCGTTGGGAATTGGGAAAGAACGTGCCGACGTTCACCGTCAAGCAGATGAAAGCTTTGGAAAAATTGCTGGCTAGGATCGGCAGGTCGATCGGCGATTTGCCAGACAATCTGTGATCGAAACCATTAAACAAGCTCACGGATAAATCCGTGGATAACTTTTTCCAATCTAAAATCTAAAATCTAAAATCTAAAATCACTCGATCGCGCCCTCGGTCTTTAGCTTGATAAAGCGCGCGGTCTGCCGCTGCAATCAAGTTTTTTTGTGCTGCGGACGATCGAGGAAACGTACTCGCTACCCCCAAGCTCAGCGTCACGAGAGAACACGCCTCCGAATTAACGTGTTCGATTTCTAGTTCTTTGATCCACACTCGAATTTTCTCTGCAATCCAGACAGCTATTTCAGGCGAAGTCCGAGGCAAAATCACTGCAAATTCTTCGCCTCCGTAACGGGCTACCAGAGTCTCGCCCGAAACTTCGCCTGTTGAGTAATTTACGGCTTCCAAAATAGCTTGGGCTACCTGCTGCAAGCAAGCATCTCCCGCCTGATGTCCGTAAGTATCGTTGTATTTCTTAAAAAAGTCAACATCGCATAAAATTAAAGATATTTCTGCTGCTGCTTCTCCCAATTCTTGCCATTTTTTTTCTAAGTATTCGTTAAAACAGTGGCGGTTGGCAACCTGAGTTAAGCCATCTAAGTTGGCAAGGCGATACAATTCCGAATTAGCTGCTTTTAATTGAGAATTAGCTGCTTCTAGCTCGCATTTCGTGAGCGCTAAGTTGTAATAAAGTTCGCTCATAAACCAAGTAGCTTGTTGGTGAATTTGGGATAAAGCTACCCACAGTTGATGCACGTCTAACAATCGGTAAACTTGAGGTTCTAACTGCACAACAATTGGCTCGTAAAGCAGTTCAGGCGGTCGCTGCACGGCTCGCTGAGCTGCCAGGACAATTAAGGCTACTCCTGGTAAAATCAAAATATCGGTTTGAGCTATTTGATACAAGGCTATAATCGGTCTGCAAGCAAATATATCTACTCCATAAGGGCGGCTCATGCGTTCCATAAATCGCCGACGCGATATCATCCCTAAAAATTCGCCCTTTACGGTCAAGATAACTCCCGGAAGCAGCGGGTGAGCTTGAAAAAACCGGGCTACTTCTTTGGCTAGGGATGAAGCTTCAACTTGAAAATTCAATACAGCCAGATCCTTAAGAGTAGACTCTAAAGATAAATTTTTTGGTAGTTTTTCTGGCGAGTTAGATGGCGAGATAAATTCAAAAGACACAGCGCAGATCCGAATAAATAAATAATAAAGAAGCAATAAAGCTAGTGTCAGGTATTAACTTATACTAACATTTATATATTAGCAGTGGCTGTATTTTTGACCACACTGTTTATTTCAAGGGATAACCTGCTGCGTTAGCTTCTGCCGTGCCTCCTGCACTGCATTGATTCATCTTCACTGAATTATAGATTTATTGAATTATTACTCATTTTTTGATAGTTGGCTTTTTGCGTAGTAAAAAAAACAGGTTTCTGGGCAAGTCCTCAACTCATTCACGGCGCCCACAAACTCAAGAAACCAGGTTGTTAAACCGGGCTGAAGCTGTAACGAGGCTTTGCGTAAAAAAAACGTGGTTTCTGCCACTGTTCTCAACTCAAAACTCAAAACTCCACATTCCCTTACCACCCCCAAGTTCCTGGCCCTCCCTTAAACGGGCCGACAATATCTTTGGTAATCCAGCCGCCGTAAAAATCCCCTGGTTGAGATTGCACTAATTCGCCGTCCACATAACAGGCATCCATCTTGCTCGGATAAAAAGCTACATAATCTTTAATAGCCTCAAAGACTTGGGTGGGATTGGGATAAAACCAAGCAGCATTTACTACTTCCTTTTCTCCCACCGTCACAGTGTAATAACCGGCTTGTCCCTTCCACTCGCACCAAGAACCCCGTAAAGTTTTGTGCAAATATTCCATTTTGATGTCCTCGGGGCAGATATAGTAAGCAGGAGGGTGGCTTGTCTCCAATACCCGCTGAGGACGGCGCGTGTCGGCGATCGTCACTCCATTAAAAACTATCTGTACGTGTTTGGTCAATTCCTCAAGGCGAGGGGGACGCGGGTAATCCCAAACAGACTCTTGACCGGGGCCGGGCTCTATTCGATCGAAGTTCATTTGCACAATCTCCCCTGCAAAAAAAACACTTAGCGACTTAGCATTACAATTTAATGTACCCTTAATCGAGTCGCTGCTTCAGACAAAACCAGCTTTTCTCAACTCTTCGTAATATGAGTATTCGCGGTATAGACGTTTCCGACTACCAGCCCAATGTCAATTGGCAAGCAGTTGCCCGGGAAGGTATTACCTTCAGTTTTGTCAAATCGACGGAGGGTGCAACGTTAGTTTCCCAAACTTTCGCCCGCAATTGGGCGGCGATGAAAGCGGCAGGGATTCAACGCGGTGCTTACCACTTTTTTCGACCTGCAAGCAGCGTTCAAGGACAAATAGATTTGTTCTTGAAAACTGTAAAACTCGAAGCGGGGGATTTGCCGGCAGTCTTGGATTTGGAAACTACAGGCGGTTTGACTGTGACTCAATTGTGCGATCGAGCCGCAATTTGGTTAGAAGCAGTCGAAAAAGCCACGTTGATGCGCCCGATTATCTACACTTACCCCGGTTTCTGGGACAGCCTGGGGACAAAACGGTTTGCCGATTACCCGCTGTGGATTGCTCACTATACCAGTGCTGAGGAACCTTGGGTTCCCGGCGGCTGGAAAACTTGGACTTTTTGGCAGTACAGTGACACCGGCAGCGTGTCCGGCGTATCGGGCAATGTAGATACCAATATTTATGAAAGCGTCCGAGAAGGTGCCCTAAGTTATAAAGTTGCAGACATCCAGAAGGAATTAAGAATTAAAGGTTTTTATCAAGGCGCGATGGACGCTAAATTTGGAGCCACCACCACAGCGGCGCTCATCTCGTTTCAGAAATCTCAAGGTCTCAATCCAGACGGCATTGCAAGCCTCAAAACCTGGGCCGCTTTGATGCGAAAATCTCCCAAAGTAGTTTTCCCCCCTCCAGCGCCGACACCCGCCCCGCAGCCGACTCCCACTCCAACTCCCCCTCCCATATCAGGCGTGCGGCTGACTCAGGTATTCTCGTCTTATCAAGCTAGCGCTAGCCAAGATACTGCCTTAATTTGGCTGCAAAGTCAGGTTCCTACCTCTGTTTTAGCGGACTTTGCTCAAAAATGGCGGGCAACTGCCTTACCTCCAGACACTAATTTGCGATTGATAGATGTCGGCAAATTTTATCGCGGTTTAGCACAACAAGACCAAGCTTTAGATTGGCTGCAAACACAAATTTCTCCGGCTATTCTTACCGAGTTTGCGCAAAAGTGGCGCTCTCAATCTACTGTCAATAATTCTCCGATTCGGCTGATAGATGCGTGCAAATTTTATCGGGCAGCACCTAACCAAAACCAGTCCTTAGATTGGCTGGAAGGGCGAATTTCGCCGGCCATTCTATCGGAGTTTTTGCGCAGGTGGCAGAATGCCAATCGATGATAGATTAGAGATTTAAAGTTGTAGATTTTAGATTGACTCTACAGATGAATCTTGCGATTTTAGATTCTTTTAGATTGTAGATTGACTCAACAAATGAATCTGGAGGTTTGACGGCTCTGTAATTGAAAAGCCGCCAAATCTTGCTATTTGAGATTTGAGATTTGAGATTGACTCCACATCAAAACAAGTCAAATCCTCTCCCTCTGTGTCCGCATCCCCGTCGAACTCTCAAACATAACAGACAATCTCTCGCTTAGCTACAGCTTGCTGCCATCTTTGACGCCAAGAGAATTATCTGATAAAGTTATAGCGACTATCAAGGTTTTTTAATCTTATTGGGAAAAATCCAGGGCCGTGCCGAGTTTGTAAGCTGCGCCGAATATAGCGCCTGCACTCCAATTACCCGCGATCGAACATTTAAAACTGAGCGGGCAGCCTGTAACAATTATATCTATGGAAATCCCCTTTAACATCACCCAGTTGATGGTCATGACCGTCATCTGTGGCATCAGCGCTCAAGTTCTCGCGGCTTATCTGAAAGTTCCGGCGATCGTCTTTTTGCTGTTGTTTGGCATTTTAGCCGGCCCAGACTGCTTGGGATTGCTGCACCCCAATCTGCTGGGCAGCGGTTTGGAAGTTATGGTATCGCTTTGCGTAGCGTTAATTCTGTTTGAAGGCGGCTTGAATTTGGAATTGCGAGATTTGGGCAAAGTTTCCGGCAGCATCCGCAATTTAGTTACGGTAGGCACTTTAATTACGCTAATTGGCGGCGGAATGGCCGCACACTGGTTGGGGGAATTTCCCTGGCCGATCGCATTTCTGTATGCTTCTCTAGTAGTCGTCACCGGTCCGACAGTAATCGGCCCTTTGCTCAAACAAGTATCGGTTGACAAACAAGTCGCCGCCTTGCTAGAAGCTGAAGGCGTTTTAATCGATCCTGTCGGAGCAATTCTGGCAGTATTGGTGCTGAATATTATTTTAAACGGCAATCCTGATTTGCTGGTTTTGTTCCGAGATTTAATCGTGCGGCTTTTCGTTGGCGCAATCGTCGGAGTTGCAGGCGGTTGGCTGCTGGGATTCCTTCTCAAGCGATCGCGATTTCTCTCAGAAGACCTCAAAAACTTAGTAGTTTTAGCCAGTTTATGGGGATTTTTCGGCTTAGCAGAAGAAATCCGCAGCGAATCGGGACTGATGGCAACTGTGGTATCCGGCATCGTCCTCAGAACCGCTGCTGTCCCAGAAGAAAGGCTGCTGAGGAGGTTTAAAGGTCAACTTACAGTCCTTGCTATTTCCGTGCTATTCGTGCTGCTGGCGGCCGATTTATCCCTCGCTAGTGTGGTCGCCCTCGGTTGGGGAAGTTTGTTTACAGTTTTAGCTTTAATGTGGGTAGTCCGGCCGATCAATGTTTGGTTGTGTACTTGGAACAGCGGACTGAATTGGCGGCAGAAATTATTTATTTGTTGGGTAGCGCCGAGGGGAATTGTCTCAGCGTCGATCGCATCTTTATTTGCAATTTTGCTCACCCAGCGAGGAATCAACGGCGGCGACTCGATTAAAGCCTTAGTTTTCCTAACAATTATTATGACAGTTTTTGTCCAGGGACTAACCGCCGGACGGATGGCTCAACTTTTGGGCATCACCTCAAAATCTGTAACTGGTGCAGCAATTGTGGGGTCAAATCCTTTGAGCAGATTAATTGCTCGCTTGTTTCAAGAACGCGGAGAATCTGTGGCAATTATCGACACCGACCCGGAAGCTTGCGCACAAGCAGAACGAGAAGGTTTGCGAGTGTTTTTGAGCAGTGCTCTCGACCACAGCGTGTTAGAAGAAGCCGGACTCGATTCGATGGGAACTTTTTTGGCAATGACTAACAACGGCGAGGTAAACTTAGTGTTAGCTCAGCGAGCGGCCGAGGAGTTTGCACCGCCGAGGGTTTTGGCAATATTCCCCAAAGATCCGCAAGCAAATACGCCTGCAAATCAGGCTAAAATCAATCAAGCTTTTGTCTCCGATTTGTCGCTGAAGGATTGGAACGAATATTTGAGCGACGGCGAAGTAAAATTGGGGGAAACTGAGTTAAAAAGTGAGGGATTGCAGTTTCAGATTGCTCACTTGCAAGCTTTGGTTCAAGCCGGGGAGTTGGTGCCGCTGCTGCTGGAAAGGCAAGGGTACTTGCAAGTAGTGTCGGCGACCCAGATTTGGCAAGCGGGCGATCGAATTATTTATTTGCTGTACGATCCGACACCGAAATTGTTGAAAAGATTGTCTGGTTCGTCGCAGTCTCGTTTGACTTTGGAAAAGCATCAAGTAGTTGAAGAAGTGCCGATTCCTCCTCCGGTTTTAGAGCCGGCTTTGGAGGAAATGGAAATAGCAAAGGATGCTGAAATTTTGCAGCCGCCAGTTTCGCGGTAGGAGGAATGATTTTATGACAGCAGAAGGTTCGTATAGGTATTACTTATTGGTACGAGCGATATTGAGAGCAATCTTATCTCTCCCTTTTTCTATGCGTCGTCGCTTAATCAAATCGATTAAAGCTATTTGCTCCTCATCAGACATTTCTTCGACTAGCTCTAGAATCCTATCAAAGCTATAAGTGTTCATCTTTCTGAGCTTAGTAACTTTACACCTACAAGTCTAACCAATCGTTGGAGCCGATGGCACAAAGGCTGTTTGTCAGAGCCAATGGTTGTCTGTAACATTTTAGCTTAACCAATCAAGTCGTTAGCGAAGCCCTCCTAGACGATCGCACTTTTTACCAACTCATTAGCATTCAACCCACTTGCCTAACCCCATTAAGAAACTTTGTCCTTGCCTCAATTATTGAAGGCACCAACTCATTAGCATTCAACCCACTTGCCTAACCCCATTAAGAAACTTTGTCCTTGCCTCAATTATTGAAGGCATTAAAACGCAACGTACCAACAATGCTAAATCCAACTCCGGCAAAAACTCACTTCTTGAAACTTGCTCGTAATCATCCTCGCGCAGCCGATAGACAGCAAGCCGATTATTTTCCCAAAACCAAACTTCAGCAATGCGAAGTCGCAGATATTTAGCTAGTTTATTTGTGCTACCGCTAGTAATCGTTACTTCCACCGCTAAATCGGGATGCTCTTTTCTTGAACCTATATAATAAGACTCGTCTGGTTCAAATGATACATCTCTCGCTCGGTCTCTGCGAGTTGCACTCCCTACAGGAAAGAATTCAATTCCAAGTTCAAAAAAGTATGCTTCCAGTAATATAGCGAGCGCTTTTTTAAAGCTTTCATGTTCTTCGCCCACTGTCATAAACTCGATCCACCCATCAAGATAAGTTATCCGTAAACCCGGAGAGTCGGCCATCAAAGATGCGATCGCCTCAAATTGCTCCCAAGTATAATAACCGGGGAGAATCAATCGCTGTTCTGCAAGCGTACCTATTTCTTCTAAAATTTTTGCTGTCATAGGTATCACCATCCTATTTTAAATATTACTAGCCCCTACCCAGCACAAACCAGGCAGGGGCATTCACTCACATTTTAACTTAATGAACTAGCTCGATCGCCCTTTTAGTCAACGCCTCAGCAGTCAACCCGTTAAACGCCATTAATTGACCAGCACTAGCAGTAGTTTCCCCCCGCTTCCAAGCGAAAGTATCCCGCTGGCAATTGCTGCGGAGCATCACAGGTTCCAACATCCCAGAAGCACCGCCTGTCACGCCAATCAAGGCATCTCCGCCAAACATTTGGGCAAATTTCTCATCGCTCAAAAAGCCACCGTCAGCTTCCGAACAAGTATCCCAAGCAACGTCTGTTGGGCGGTACAAACGCCGGGGATTGATAATAGAAACAATCCGCACTCCAATGCCTTCTGTTTCCAAAAATGCCGCCGCTTCAAACACTGGCATTAAAGTCATGTCGCCGACCACAGCAAACACAACTTTCTTGCTCCCTCCTTGATTGTGGGGAGCTTGGGGAGAATCGACTTCGTGCAGGACTATTGCACCGTCTTGCAAACCTTGGCGAGTCTGTTCAAAAGTAGTGCGAATTGGCAGCGGCGACTTGCTCGCAGTAATCACAACTCCCTTATTTTTAGCGGTCAAAGCCCACTCGTAACAAGCTTGAATGCTGTTAGCATCCGGTGGAAACAAAGGAAATACATTTCCGTTCCGCATCATCGCCGCAAAATAAGCCTCAATTTCCGGCCGCTGGTGCGTCCAACCGTTGCGGCCTTGTTCCAATGCACCCGCTGTAAATAAGGTGACAGTTGCCGGAGTTGGACGGCGCAATTCTGCCATTGCTTGGGTTACAGTTTGCCAAATAGGTAAACCGTTGATGGCAAAAGATTCGTAGGAACACCACAAACTCCGCGCTCCAAATAGCGATAAACCTACGGCTAAACCGGCGCAAGCATCTTCGCTCAACGGTTCGTAAACTTGACCGTTTGGGGATTGATTGTACAGGTCATCTGTCGTCGGGTGAATAATCTTAAGAGCTTGGTTGATATTGGCAATTGCCGATGCTTCATTGCCGTCAGCATTAGTGACAACAAAAGTACGATCGCGCTCGCCAACTTTCCCTACCAAAACCCCCATTGCTGTTGTCGAAATCTTCGCTTCTCCCCCAACTGCAAATTCTTCTAAAGGCAATTCGCCTAAATCTGCCAGCGGCAATGTAAACTCAGTAACAACTGTTTTCGCCGCCGGCCCGCCGCCCGCACGCTCGCAATTTGTCCTTACCAACTCCCAAGCAGCAGCAGTCAAAGCGCGCTCTTTTAAAGCACTGATAATGTGCGGAGCATCCAGCGTATCTTTCGGATAAAGGTTGTGAGATTTGGCTCCGCGCGCGTGGACGCCGGCACCTTTCAACTGTTTGATAATAAACACAGTTAATTTGCCACCGAGAGCAGATTTTGCCGCTTTGTCAACTCCTTGTAAAACAGCTTTGGTAAATGCCATGCGCTGTTCGAGCGAAAAAGCAGTGCTGTCAACGTAATCTTCCGGTTGATTTTTATCGTCAAATTCCTTAGCATCAACTAAGATAACTTCTTCAAAACCGTTGCCTTGCCAATAAGCAATCATTTCAGCATTAGTTTTAGTCGAAACCATGCTGTGATGTTCCTGAGAATATCCGTTCCAAACCAACACAGGCAAAAAGTTAGTAACGCTGGGATAAGCAGTGTGGAAATGCGCCATGCTGCTCATCGGATAGGGTTCGCCCATGCCGCCGTCGCCCATTGTGAAAGCAAACAGTTTTTCGCGGTGCAAAAGCGCTCCAGCCATTGCGAAATGCTGCCCTTGTCCGAGGGGGCCGGCTGGTGCTAAAAGGCCGGGAATGAAACCGGAAAGGTGTCCTAACAAACCGTCTTTTTCTCGGAATTTATCGCGCACTTGCTGCACGTTAACAATTCCCATATCCTCCAAAGATCGATCGAGAAACATGGCACTGTAAAAGCCGGGAGCGTGATGGCCGACTTCGGTGACAATGTTCTTGTGTCCGAGCATCACCAAAGCGGCATAAGCCTCAGCTTGGCTAGCAAAACCCCCCGGATGTCCCGATGCCTTGCTGGCGGTAACTTGCAGTGTGAGGTAGCGCAGGGCGTCTGCTCCCAGCATCGTTTGAAAGACGGCGACGGGATCGGCAGAATCGGCGATCGACTTGCTCCCCTCGGCGATCGCAGGTGCTTTTCCATAAGTCTCAAAACCAGGGACTGTTTCAGAAAAATATTGAATGCCTTCGCAAAAAGCGGGCGTTGTTGACGTTGCCTGCGGAGTAGTTGCTGTCATGCTTGATACCGGAAAAATTTGAATTGGATTAATGTAAGAGTAATTTTATAGCTTCCGTGTTCCAAAAAAGCATGAGTTCTATTATGTCAGTGATAAATAAGTAAAATATCTCTATTTTTCAGCTAATAAGTAGTTATTTGAGAACCCCGAATTATTAAAAAAGTCGGGGTTCTGTGTTTAGCCATTACTAATCCCTCTAAAACCTCAAATCGCCCATCTAAAATTGTTCCAGCCGTTCCCGGACATCTATATACAGCACAGTACCGCTTTCAGAAAGAGAAGGCACAGCCTTTTGATTCCCCAACCAAACAAAAAAACTGCTAAGTGCAGGAGTCGGATCTTGATCGCGGCGCAGCGTGTAGATCAAACCTTCGCAAGGCCCATTAACGCGGCTAGTCGTGCAAATCGCTTTCTGGTTATTTACAATACCCACAGTCACATAATTTAGCTGTTTATTTCGGTTATAATTCTCAAGGCGCTGAGTCACTTGTTGGCAGCGAGTTAGAGGATCGTAGCCAGAACTAGAAAAGAAATTAGAATTCCATCGAATCCAAGGCTCCCTGAACCCTTGCGGATTTTGATACACAGTCACCGGCTCGCCCGTTGAGGTATCGCACACAAATCCTCCATAAACCTGATTCGGTTGGTTTTGACCCGACGCGCTGCTGAGAGAAAGATTGCTGAGAATATCAAAGCCATTACGCTTATTTTGTGATAGCAACGCCATAAAAGCATCGATTGGGATTGCCGCGTTCAACCCCGTTTTTATCTCCTCAATCTGACCGTTCCACTGACTCCTAATTGTGCCAACAGTATCTCCCTGACCGTGAATTCCTACCACCCTGCCATCAGCATCAAACACAGGCCCGCCGCTCATCCCGCGCCTGGTTACAGCTTGGTAGCGCAGACGGTAACCCGATGAGGCGCTGCCCAAGCGAGAAGAAATGATACCAGCAGTAAACTCAAGTTTTCGTTCAAATCCCGAAATTGGCAGCGGATAGCCAGAAACGTAAATAGCAGAACCGACAACAGCACGTTCTGACTCGCCCATTGGTGCTACTGGATACTGTTCTCGGCTCTGAAACTGTATCAAAGCCAAGTCTATATCGCGGTCATTTTTCGGGAGTCGCTGTATTCTAATCGCAGCATAATCCTTTTCCAAATGAGTGCGAATGCTGTATTTTTGAGCGAGGCTTGCCACTACGTGATTAGCTGTCAGAACAGTGTAAATATTACCCTGTTTGGCAATAATTACTCCCGATCCACTAGCAAAAAAACCCAGCGTGTTGTTGACTTCCACAGTTGTCAACATCGCTAGCTGGGCAATTTCTTCGGGTGTTTTGGCACAAGCAGCATATTGTTGGCTGACAACCGCAGCCACCGTTACTGCACCGGTCAAAATGATTGTCAGTGCGTCAAACCGCAAACCCCACGAATTCATCGCTAACTCCCTAGATGAGACGAGACGAACTGCAAATATATACTGATAGGAATTCCCCAACTGGATTTAACCATTTTTTCCAATAATTCCGTTGTCGGTTCACTTCCATCTTCAAAAGCATAGACTCCAAAATCTGGATCTCGATACTTACCTCGACCGTTAATCCCAACCAAGAAACCTTTGGCATTAAAAATTGGGCCACCACTCATACCGATTTTAACCTCATTTGTATAACCCAAGCTATAACCTTGAGGCAAAGATTTGGGCAGCAGCAGTTCTACGACCCCCCCCGCTACAGCCAACACCTCAGCACCGGCAGGGAATCCGGCCGCGAGCAGCGGCTCTCCCACGGCAGCAGGCTCGGCGCTAATCGGTGCTACTTTATACTCGATCGCGCTGCGAAACTCAACGATCGCCAGATCGGTATCGCCCAGCCGCCTCGGAACTCCCAGCGGTTGGTGGAGGAGGCCGTCGCCGGTGACAATTGTCCGATCGCCCCGGACTATCGCCACAACGTGCCAATTAGTAAGCACCGTATAGGTTTGCCCCTGCCGCCGGACGATCGTCCCCGAACCAAAAGATTTCCCCGTCTGGATGCGTACCGCTGTTTGACGCGCCAAGTTTTCCACATCCACCGCCGGAATTGGCAATGGGATTGAAAAATTGCCAATCTTTAAGGCAGTCCGGACGGCGGGAAAAAAGGGGGCAGTTCCGCCCCATCGGCAGTGTTTTCCCCTAGCTTTTCCCTGACATCAATGTAAGGAATTTTACTACTTTCAGCCACAGAGGGCATCCCGACCAGTCCTTGGCGCCAAGCCAACAAGTTATACAAAGAGCCGATCGCGTCTTGACCGGGCCTGAGTGTATAAATCAAATTTTGACACAGACCATTGATTTGATTGGCCGTGCAAATGACATTTTGACCGTTCATCTGACCCGCAGTAATGTACTTCAGCACCCGGTTGCGGCGATAGGTTTCGAGGCGTTGACTCACTAATTGACACCGAGTTATCGGATTGTAGCCAGAACCGGAGAAATAATCGGAAGTCCACTCAATCCAAGGCTCTACGGCACCTTGAGGGTTTTGGTACACCGTCACCGGCACACCGGTCGAGGTGCTGCACCAAAATCCACTTTCCCCCGGTGCAAGCAGACTGTAACTCGGTTGAGAAGCAACCGTCAGGCCGCTGAGGGCGATCGCTGTTGCCGCCACAACTTTTGTCAATAATTGCTGTTTCATAATGTTTTCACTCTTTTGGATGGGATGCGGCACAAAAATTCCCAAATGCTGCGATAACACCCTTGACGCGCCTGCTCATTACAGATCCGCTGACTTGGGAATTATGTTATTCGCGACTTGACCAGAAACCAAGTTTTTTTACGAAAACGCTGCGTTGCAGCCCTTCTGTTTGGTTAAAAAACCCGGTTTCTTTGGTCTTGATGCGTAAGTCCTGATATTGTTCGCGACTTGCGCTTGACCTCTAACCGCCCCGAAGGCGAGCTTAAAATGCGCGCGCAAGTCTAAATTCTGTGCTCTTTCCTACTAATCAAACTCAGGCTGCAGCAAACCGGAAAGAGGCTTTTCACCTCAGACATTGGGATGACTCGAATTGCAACGGTACATCACACCACTGACAAGGTATTTGATATGACTTGCGATCGGCGTCGCTAGCTCGATCTGCTGAGATACGGAGACGGTAGGACCGTAAAAATGAAGGGTCTAACCTCTCTTACGTGATCTCACAGTAATTAAACGTATTAACAAGAACTCTTAACTTGTTTTCTTCTCCGTACTGCCAGAAATACTTCTAAGTGAGTGTAATCAGGAATTAAGTGCTTTCTACCACCAAAATTCACCCTCCATACACTGACGTTTAGTAAAGTATTAAAAACTATGAACCGTATCTACAAACAGTTGGGGTATTTAGCAACTGGATTAATTCTGCTCGGCGCTAGCAGTTGTTCTAGCTCAGATGCAGCTAACTCGCCCGAAAACCAGAGCCAACCCCCAGCAAGCGCCCGTCAGTTCCTACACCTACAGCTAACGGGAAATCAAATTAATGCTCGCTCAACTCAAGCACCTTCGCTCTCTAAATCTGTTACCCCAGTTTTAGGCAGTTCGGTAGGAGCAGAGAATACTGTCACCATTAAGGTTTATAAGGTAGACAATCTGTGTCAAACTCTGAAGCCGGAAACAGTTACAGGCCCAGACAACCAGTTAATGTCATCGGCTGTTAATGAAGTGTTAAAGCAGCAGATTTTCGATAGTCTTGGTTTGGCTGGTTATCGCCTCAAGATCGATCGCGACCTCGGAATAGCTACCGTGGATCTGCGAGCCTCCGGAAATTCGCGGCAGAAATTGCAAAATCTGTCCAGTTGTCAAATGTTAGGTTTGTTCGGGGGCGTGCGCCAAACTTTAACCAGTTATGCTCCTTGGCAAATCAAAACAGTTCGTTTTACAGAGCTTGGAGAGGATATTTTGAGTACCGTTCGAGAATAAGCTATTAAAATTATTGGAGATGGGACTGACGCACTTCTCCCCTTAAAAAAAGGGTTGGGAGGGACTGAATAAACATTCAAACCCTTTGAGATTTTTTGATGCTGCTAAGTCCTGTGACCAAAACCCAGGTAATTCCTATGACACTACCTAACGGCCCCAAAGCTCCACCCTTGGTGCAGCTAATTCAATGGATCGGCGATCCCCTGACATTCCTGGATAAATGTGCCAAACAATACGGCGACATTTTCACAGCTCAAGTGAACAACGGGCAACCATTGGTGATGATCCACCACCCGCAAGCTGTCCAGGAGATGCTCAACAGCAACGCGTTTCACGCTCCAGGCCGCCTGAATAGAATTCTCAAAGCGCTCGTGGGAGAACAATCCATGTTTCTCCTCTCAGGAGAAAGGCACAAACGCGAGCGCCAATTATTGATGCCACCCTTTCACGGGGAACGGATGCGGAATTACGGCCAACTAATTTGCGATATTGCTCAAGATGTTGCCAGCAAATGGTCGGTCGATCGACCTTTTGTGGCCCGCAACGCGATGCAGGAAGTTACCATGCGGGTAATCTTGCAAGCTGTCTTCGGGCTCGATGACGGGCCGCGATTGGAAGAGCTCAGGCCCCTACTTGCCTCAGTCCTCGATATGACCAACTCTCCCCTGCGATCGAGTATGCTGTTTTTCGGCTGGATGCAGCAAGATTGGGGCTCTTGGAGTCCTTGGGGACGCATGAAACAGCGGCAGCGGAAAGTTGACGCACTGATCGACGCGGAAATTGAAGAACGCAGACAGCAACCAGACGCCAACCGCACCGACATTCTCAGCTTAATGATGGCCGCGCGCGACGAAAACGGGCAACCAATGACCAATGAAGAATTGCGCGACGAGTTGATGACGCTGCTGGTGGCAGGCCACGAAACCACAGCAACGGCCCTAGCTTGGGCATTTTACTGGATTCACAGTTTGCCCTCGGTGCGCCAGAAGTTACTGCAAGAATTGGACAGTTTGGGGGAAAATCCCGACCCGATGGAGATTTTCCGCTTACCTTACCTGAGTGCAGTTTGTCAGGAGACCCTGCGAATTTACCCCGTGGCAATGCTGACGTTTTCGCGAGAAGTTCTCAGGCCCGTGGAACTGATGGGACATCGACTCGAACCGGGGACGGTTGTCATCGGCTCGATTTATTTGACCCACAGACGGGAGGATTTGTATCCAGAACCGCTGCAATTTAAACCGGAACGGTTTTTGGAGAGGCAATTCTCGCCTTACGAGTATTTGCCTTTTGGAGGCGGCAGCCGCCGCTGTATCGGCTTGGCGCTGGCGCAGTTGGAGATGAAACTGGTGCTGGGAACTATTTTGCGGAATTTCGACCTAGTATTGGCCGAGAACAAGCCCGTACAGGCCAAACGCCGAGGGGTGACTTTAGGGCCTGCAGGCGGCGTGCGGATGGCCCTGCTGGGGCGGCGGATGCCGAAGCAGAAGCCTGAACCTGTCGCTAGTGGCGTTTAAAGTCGCAGCGGTTACAGCGGACGATCGAACTTTCAGCTTTGAGTGCAAACAATTTAGGGAGAATGTGCGATCGTCCGCCAATGCCACGATTTTTTGTAGCACCGGCTACAGATAAATAGCTAGAATCCTTAACCTGTAACCCTCGCCCCCTCTCAATTTTCAAATTTTAACTCTAAAATAGTAGGAGCCTTGCAAACACAGCCTGAAAGCAAAAGTGGGTGATTGCAATAGTCCTCTTGATATCTTAAAAGCCTCCCTGCCATACTTTAAAAACATATGCATACCCTGTTATTCAGCAAGGTCGGAAGCGTGTTGGCATTGCCTGCAATCTTCCGGCCTCTTTATTTTTTGGGCTACTTCAGGCATTGGGTACAAGATGCAGAAGGCAAGGCAAAACTATAAATTCTCCCCATGTCCGCATCTGCCCCTCTCCCCAATCTAGAGCTTCTGCCTCTAATTGAAATAGCATCCGACACCAAGTTTAAGGAATCACTAAGGAATAATTAATAACTTCTTAAATGATCTCTTTCTGTCCTTCTCTCAATCTTCTGTTTTCAGAAATTCCGATACCGAGACAGACTTCGGGAGACTCTCCAGATCTTGAATTTCGCTTTCGTGGGCAAAAAACTCGACTTCTTTGTCGTCAATCTGGATCTGATAGCTAGCGGTAGCTGTCACAATCCGCCGCTTTTTTTTATCTTCTATTAAAACCCAACACACGACAGGTCTTACCCATCTCTCAACGTGCTGGCTTTGCTTCGTACTCCCAAAGGCATACCAGCCTTTAGCTTCAATAATTTGAAGCACTTTAAAATCGTTACTTGCCATATATTTCTATCGCGTTAACTTCAGTATTCTTTTTAGATATAACGGCTAGCTTGCTAAGCAGGGCAAAGGTTTGGCAATTCCAATCCGCACTAGACAACCTGATTTTTAGTCAGGAGAAGCGGGTTGGCAGGGCCTGGTCTGCGTTGTTGCCTGCTAAATGTAGTGCGAGCTTTTTGTACTCTCCCACAATTACCGTAAAGTATCTATACCGCATCCTCAAAAATTATTCTCGCATTAGCCTCAACAGCAGCCAACTAGACCTTAGCTAGCTGCATCTAAGTGGATGCCAACTGCTTCTAACGCCTGGTTGTGAAAGCAATCGGCATACAATCTTGTTAAGACTTTTTGCTGCAATCAACTATCATCTTTACCCGATGGGGTAAAACTTAACTAGATGTTGCCGCTTTCAATTCTAAGCCTCGGCGCGCCTAATTCCTAATTAATTGTATGGTGTAGTTGATAATTGCCAAACCGTCGATCGCACTAAACTACCGTGTCTGACTCTTCAATTACCATCACCGTTAAACTGTTCGCCGCCTTCGGTGAAGCTTACGGCGTTTCGGAACTTACATTAGAACTTCCTCCCGAAACCCCAGTGTCTCAAGTGCTCGAAAACTCGATCGCCCAATATCCTCAATTAGAACAATGGCGCGATCGCACCCGCTTCGGACTCAACCTGGAATTCGTCTCCCCCGACACCATCCTCCAAGACGGCGACGAAGTTGTCCTCATCCCTCCCGTCAGCGGCGGGTAGGCTAAGTTGGTCAATCAAAAATTCGAGGTTTTGTAGTTGTGTTCGATCGCACCACTGCCCAATTGTTAGCCCAAAAAAAATTTATTAAGTTTTGTAACAATTCCGCCGGCAAATGATCCTTGAGTTCGCTCAGGCTCGCGTGCTGGCCTGACAATCTGGATTCCCAGCCCGATACTGAAAACAAGTCAAATCCTTGTGGGGTGGGCGTCCCGCCCGCCCAAATATCAAAGTTAAATACACCGCTGTTTAACTGAAAAATCAATCCCGACTAAAAAAATCGGGTATAGTTGACGGGGTAAATTGACCGTGCTAATCTTGCACAAGAATAAGAAAACATCGCAAAACTAGAGAGTTGAGCTATGACCCAGGCGACCAGAACCCAATCCACAGCAGCAACCTTCACAGCCCTCAAATGTAAAGAATGCGGCGAAGAGTACGAACTCCAAGCAAAGCACGTCTGCGATTGCTGTTTTGGCCCGCTTGAAGTCAAGTACGACTACGACGCCATCCGCCGCACCGTCACTCGCCAAACCATCCAAGCCGGCCCCAACTCGATCTGGCGCTACCGCGCATTTTTACCAGTCGCTACAGATAACGTCATCGATGTCGGCACCGGCATGACTCCTCTATTAAAATCCCACCGCTTAGCCCGCCGCCTCGGTCTAAAAAATCTTTATATTAAAAACGATGCCGTCAATATGCCCACTCTCAGCTTTAAAGACAGAGTGGTGTCAGTCGCCCTCAGCAGAGC
Source organism: Microcoleus sp. S28C3 (assembly GCF_036700785.1). Lineage (NCBI taxonomy): Bacteria > Bacillati > Cyanobacteriota > Cyanophyceae > Oscillatoriales > Microcoleaceae > Microcoleus > Microcoleus sp. S28C3. The sequence continues at coordinate 52,246 of NZ_JAUBPO010000011.1, forward strand.
CAGAGAATTGGGTTTCACAACGGTATCCTGTGCCAGCACCGGCAATTTAGCTAACTCCACCGCTGCGATCGCCGCCCACGCCGGACTCGACTGCGTAGTCTTCATCCCCTCCGACTTAGAAGCAGGCAAAGTCCTCGGCACTCTGATTTACAATCCAACTGTCATGGCAGTTCACGGCAACTACGACCAAGTTAACCGCCTCTGTTGCGAAGTCGCCAATACACATGGCTGGGGATTTGTCAATATCAACTTGCGTCCCTACTATTCCGAAGGCTCGAAAACCCTGGGCTACGAAGTGGCAGAACAGCTAGGCTGGCAATTGCCCGATCACATCGTCGCTCCCCTCGCCTCCGGCTCCCTGTTCACAAAAATTTACAAAGGCTTTCAAGAATTCACCGAAGTCGGTTTAGTGGATGAAAAGAAAGTCAGATTCAGCGGTGCCCAAGCTGACGGCTGTTCCCCCATCGCCCAAGCTTTCCGCGAAGGCCGCGATTTCGTCAAACCGGTGAAACCGAATACAATTGCTAAGTCGATCGCGATCGGCAATCCAGCCGACGGTATGTACGCCCTCGACATCGCCCGCAAAACAGGCGGCAACATCGAATCCGTCAGCGACACCGAAATCATCGAAGGCATGAAACTCCTAGCAGAAACCGAAGGCATCTTCACCGAAACTGCAGGCGGCACGACAATCGCAGTCTTGAAGAAACTCGTAGAAGCAGGTAAAATCGACCCCGACGAAACTACCGTCGCCTACATTACCGGCAACGGCTTAAAAACCCAAGAAGCCGTTCAAGGTTACATCGGCGAACCCATCACCCTCGAACCAAAAATAGAAGCGTTCGAGCGTGCCCTAGAACGCGCCCGCACGCTCGAACGCTTAGAATGGCAACAAGTTTCGGTTTAACAGCTATTAGTCAGTAGTCGGCAGTCATTAGTCATTAGTTGTTAAGCTTTTGACTGATGACAAATGACCGATCGCTGAGGACTAATGACTGAGGACTAATAACTAATAACTCATGACTACTGGCTAAGGACTAAAAAAATGACTGTCAAAGTTTTAATTCCCACTCCCCTGCAAAAATTCACCAACAATCAAGCCACCATCGAATGCGGCGGCGACAATATTTCCGAACTGATTGAATCGTTGGAAACGAATTGTCCCGGCATCAAAAAAAGCCTGTGCGATGAAAAAGGAGAACCCCGCAGATTTCTCAACTTCTACGTCAACAGCGAAGACATCCGCTTTTTGGATGGCTCAAAAACAGCCCTCCAAGATGGCGATGAAGTTAGCATTGTTCCAGCAGTTGCTGGTGGCTGATTAGTTTTAAAATAAACGCAAATGAACGCAGATAGATTTAAATAAGTATCTGCGTTCACTTGCGTTTATTTACGGTTAAAAAACAACTCCCTCGCTAACCGAGGGAATTATACCAAATCCGGGATTTGGTAAGTAGCTCTCATCACGTTTTAATTCCGCTGAAACGGTTTATGAAAGATTCTCCCAGAGTAAACCCTGCCCAAACAAAGCAGTAAAAGTAATCCCAAAAACCCAAAAAGTCACCAGCTTTTTTCTGCGGGCTTTGCAAAAACTTGTAGCGATTGGGGGCTTTCTATAAAACTGCTTCCTGGAATACATCGAGTCGGAGTTCTTCAATCTTGACAAGTTTGAAGGTCTTACCGAGATAAATCTCAGGACTTACGTCGATCGATGCTGACGTTTTTTAGGTGCAGCTACTTACTTATAAAACCAAATCTAGGTTTGTAGTTGCGCTTGGGTATCCAAGCGCAACTACAAATCTAAAACTTATTTCTTTGCGCAGTGCGTTAGGGAATTATCGCACTAGGAAGCTGCCCTTGCAGCAGTCCGGGGACGGCGCCGCCCCGTCACCTGATTGGCAGGAGATGGCAAGGATGGGGATGATGGGGATGATGGCGAGGGCGATGATAATAGCTTAGGTGCTTCCAGGGAACCCGGAGATACTTCTGCCTTTTCCGATCGCACAAAGGACGCTTCTTCAGGAATTTGCATCAGGAATACCAGCAAGGGATTGCTTTGAAGTTCCCGGCGCATCACTCGCTGAATAGCCTTTTCTATTTGCGTTTGAACTCCTACCCAGTCAACATCAACTTGTGAGTCTGAAGCAGCAGGTTTTACAAATTCTGACCAGCGATCGTTCAAAACTGTTTCAATGGTTTGAGTGATTAATTTGATCACAACTTCGCGATCGGCTGAGGTCACTACACCTTTCAAGTGTACTTCCGGCTTAGCAACTAATTTGCCTTCCCAATTCAAAGCCGCCGCTACAGTTACAACGCCATCTCCAGCCAATTGCTGGCGTTCCTTGAGGACGTTCGCTTTGACAACGCCCGATCGAGAAGAATCTACCAATTCAATTCCTGAAGGCACTTTACCGCCCACTTGCATGGAATTTTCAGTTAATTCTACGACATCGCCGTTATCAATAATCACCATATTGCTAGCGGGAATGCCCATGCTTTGAGCCGTCTTGGAGTGCTGGATCAGCATCCGGTGTTCCCCGTGCACTGGCAAGAAGAACTTGGGACGAGTCATGTTAATCATTAACTTTTGGTCTTCCTGACAGCCGTGACCCGAAACGTGAATGCCTTTGTCGCGGCCGTAAACCACGTTTGCTCCCAGCATCATCAGTTTATCGATCGTGTTTACCACTGCGATCGTATTTCCCGGAATTGGATTAGCCGAGAAAATGACTGTATCGCCCTTTCTGATTTTCAGTTCGTGATGTTCGCCGTTAGCAATGCGAGTCATCGCCGCCATCGGTTCGCCTTGGGAACCTGTGGTTAAAATCAGAACCTTGTCATCGGGTAAATTGCGGATTTCTTTCAGAGGTTTGAAAAGACTATCTTCGCATTTGATGTAGCCGAGATTGCGGCAGTGAGCGATGACGTTAAGCATCGATCGACCAACTACTCCTACATACCGATTGTTTTTCTTAGCCAATTCTAAAACAATTTGCAAACGGTGTACCGACGAAGCAAAAGTCGTGATCATTACCCGTCCCGTTGCTTGAGCGATAATTCTGTCTAAATTCGGAGCAACAGAACGTTCTGAAGCAGTAAAACCTGGAACTTCCGAGTTAGTAGAATCGCTGATCAAGCACAGCACGCCTTTTTCGCCGTACTCCGCCAGTTTCTGCAAGTCAAAATGTTCGCCGTCCACAGGAGTGTGGTCAATTTTAAAGTCTCCGGTGTGAATCAAAATTCCCACTGGAGTGTGAATTGCTACCGTGAAACTGTCGGCCATCGAGTGAGTGTTGCGAATGTATTCGACTAAAAAATGCTTGCCAATTCTTACCGTGTCGCGGGGTCTAACTGTCCTCAATTCTGTGCGGTGAGACACTCCCGCTTCTTCCAATTTTCCGGCTAGCAAAGCCATCGCCAAACGCGGCCCGTAAATCACCGGAATTTCAAATTGTTTGAGGTGATAGGGGATGCCGCCAATGTGGTCTTCGTGACCGTGAGTGACGATCATACCTTTAATTTTGTGGCTGTTTTCCCGCAGGTAAGTCATGTCTGGGAGGACAATATTTACACCGTGCATTCCATCTGTCGGGAACGCTAAACCTGCATCTAAAAGAATTATTTCGTCGCCGTACTCGAACACACAAGTGTTTTTACCGATTTCGTGCAGCCCGCCGAGGGGAATCACTTTTAGAGCAGATGCAGTTGTATTTTTGATCATGCGTATCCTTTGTTAGTTATTTTGTTATTTGTCTGTTGTCTGTTGTCTGTCGTCTGTCGTCTGTCGTCTGCTGTTCGTTGGTAGGGCAATATTTTTCCAAATATTTATGGAAAACTCCCCTGGGGGTTTTACTATCCCCTACATTCAGTTGTCTTTTGCCTTCAGTCTTTAATCCTCTGTCTTTAATTTTTGACTGTTAGCTAATTACTAACAATTAATTACTAAGGACGGATGACTAACAACTAATGACCGATCGCAACCAATATTCAGTTGTCTGAAAACTCGTTCTTGCCTGTCTAGATAGCTGATACTGCGGCTAGCTGGCTCAGTACGTCCTTTAACTTTTGAGTCATCTCAACGGGCGGATCGCACAGGGGCAGACGGGTGGAACCTACATCCCAGCCTTGAAGTTTAAGAGCTGTCTTGACGAGAATGGGATTTGTGGTGAGAAAAAGAGCTTTAAACAGGTCAAAAAGTTGCAAGTGAATCTGGGTAGCGACTTGAACTTGACCGCTCTCGAAAGCTTCGATCATCTGTTGCAGTTGCTCTCCTACCAGATGGCTGGCTACGCTAACTACACCAGATCCTCCTACCGCCAACATCGGCAAAGTTAGGGAATCATCTCCAGAATAGATGGCAAATTCAGGGGATGTCAAGCACCGAATTTGACTTGCTTGATCCAAGTTGCCACTTGCTTCTTTTACGGCCACAATATTGGGGATTTCTGCCAATCTAGCAACCGTCTCCGGCAACATATTCTGACCGGTGCGACCGGGGATGTTATATAACATTATAGGGAATTCTGGAGCAGATTGCGCGATCGCCCGAAAATGATTGTACAAACCTTCTTGGGGCGGCTTGTTGTAATAAGGAACCACCTGCAAACAGCCGTCTAACCCGAGTTTAGCTGCTTTTTGGGTAGCTGCGACTGCTTCTGAAGTAGAATTCGATCCGGCTCCTGCGATTACCAAAGCCTTACCGGCCACCGCCTTTTGTACCACCTGAAATAATTCGTACTCTTCATCCCAGGTCATAGTGGGAGACTCGCCCGTAGTTCCGCACACTACCAAGCTATCCGTACCGCGATCGGCTAAATGAACTGCCAATTGTTCTGCTACCGCATAGTTAACGCTGCCGTCTTCCTTAAACGGCGTAATCATTGCAGTCAGAACCCGTCCAAACTTTACCACACTTTCTCCGATTTTAGACTGTTGATTTTTGATTTTAAATTTTTGATTTCAGATGAAAGGTTTATCTAAAATCCCCCATTTCAATTTTCAAGTTGCGAGGCTTCCCCCTAATTAGAAGCCGCAGCCACTGGGGTTCGCAACAAATCTTTTTGGGCCAGCAACTCAGCTATCTGCACCGCATTTAAAGCCGCCCCTTTGCGGATTTGATCGCCACACAGCCACATTTCCAACCCGCAGGGGTGAGAAATATCTTGGCGAATCCTGCCGACTAACACCTCATCCTTACCGCTGGCGTCTGCAGGCATCGGGAAATAATTAGCTTGCCAGTCTTCTACCACCTTAACCCCGCTTGCCTGCTGTAAGATTTCCTTGGCCTCGATCGGGCTAAAAGGCTCTGCAAACTCTAGATTAATCGCTTCCGAATGAGCGCGGAGTACGGGAACCCGCACGCAAGTTGCCGTAATTTTAATCTCGTCCGTACCAAATATCTTCCGAGTTTCGTTTACCATTTTCATTTCTTCTTCACAATACCCCAAATCGTTAATCGGGGTGTTGTGCGGAAACAAGTTAAATGCTAAGGGGTAGGGAAATATATCTGTTTTGGGCATTTCCCCCTGCAAAATTGCTCTTGCTTGAGCTTTCATTTCCTCCATTGCCCTCGCCCCAGCCCCGCTGGCAGACTGGTAAGTCGCTACCACTATGCGCTGTACCGGCTTAACTTTGTGAAGCGGCCAAACGGCAACTGCCATCAAAATCGTCGTGCAGTTGGGATTAGCAATTATACCTCGGTGAGCTGCCGCCGCTTGGGGATTGACTTCTGGAACCACTAGCGGTACGGTCGCATCCATGCGGAAAGCGCTAGAATTGTCAATGACCACTGCTCCGGCTGCCACCGCTTGCGGAGCCCATAATTTAGAAGTAGAGCCGCCGGCGGAGGCGAGCACCAGATCTACATTATCAAACGATCGCGCCGAAACTGCTTCGACCTGCAGCATCTCGCCGCCAAAAGGCAATGTAGTGCCTGCTGAACGTTCCGAAGCCAGCAGCTTCAAGTTAGAAATCGGAAAACTCCGGCTGTGCAAGAGTTCTAGCAACTCGGCCCCGACTGCGCCGGTGGCTCCTAAAATGGCAACTCGATAGGATTGAGACAAATTACTTTCCTCCAAAAATTATACTCTAAACGATCGAAATCAAAAATTTAAATAACTGCAATTCTCAATATCAAACTTAATTAATGTTATGCGACATCAGGAGCATGAGAGGATGGCAATGGTGCAGTTAACCGAAACGGGCGATCGAACTTCCCGATCGATCAGTGCGATTGTAACCCAATGCCAGTTTAGCATCTTTTGCCGTTAGCGAATCCCTCGAAGAGGATCGCCCCGCGCCAATCCGCATCGTTCTGCCAGCAGGCGCATCCGTTGACTTTGACGGGCTGCCCAAAACATTGACATCTAAGGGCGATATGTGCTATGGTTCATCGGCGATTAGTGGACTTAACCTCCACTTTCCTAGCAGCAAAAGCTAGTATCCTCACACTAAAACTATTTGGCAAAAGCCAAAAAAGTAGCCGGTTACGACTTACAGTCTCATCCGGTAGAGGTGTTTGTAGTTGTGCCGCTACAAGTCAAAGCGTACAAACTTAAAATGCAGGCAAAGTCAGATTTGTATGTATTTTATTACACTATTGTTAAATATCAAAAAAGCCGATGAAAGTAACCCAGGAAAAACTTCCAGCTAGCCAAATTGGTCTGGAAATCGAAGTACCGTCAGAAAAGTCAAAACAAGCTTACGAGCAAGTAATTAAACAATTTGCTCGCGAGGTTAATATTCCTGGGTTCCGCAAAGGCAAAGTTCCCCGTCAAGTTTTGCTGCAGCGCCTGGGTCAGACTCGCTTGAAGGCGACTGCTTTGGAAAATTTGATTAATGAGTCGCTGCAAAAAGCCCTCGAACAAGAAAAAATTCCGGCAATTGGCAGTTGTGAACTGCGCACCGAGTTTGAAGAATTACTAGCTAAGTTCGATCCAGAACAGCCTCTGATTTTTTCGGCTAAGGTTGACGTAGAACCCGAAGTGAAATTGGGTCAGTACACAGGTTTGCAGCTTCAAGCAGAAGAAGCTAAGTATGATGAAGCTCAGGTAGATGAGGTACTGGCAAAATATCGATCGGACAAAGCTGCTTTAATCCCCGTAGAAGGTCGGCCGGCTCAGTTGGGAGACACCGCTTTGGTAGATTTCTCCGGTAGATTTGCGGAAGCACCCGAAGGCGAAACTCCCGCAGAAATTCCCGGCGGTCAAGCAGAAGACTTTCAAGTAGAATTGTCGGAAAATCAGTTTGTACCGGGCTTTATCCAAGGCATGATCGGGATGAATCCGGGAGAAACCAGAGAAGTTTCCGTGGAGTTCCCCGATGAGTACAGCAGTGAAGAATTAGCGGGAAAACCAGCAGTCTTTACGATTACCCTCAAAGAACTTAAGGAAAAAGAATTGCCGGAGTTGGACGACGACTTCGCCCAAGAAGTCAGCGAGTTTGAAACTTTAGCAGAACTCCGCGCATCCCTCGAAACTCGGTTTAAAGCAGAGCAAGAAAACAAGACATCAGCTAATAAGGAAAAAGCTATATCAGCAGCACTCGTGCAGCTAATAGAAGTGGAAATTCCCGAAACAATGGTCGATCGCGAAATCGATTATTTGTTGAATCAACAAGCCGTCCAATTGAAAAATTACGGCATAGATATCAACCAACTGTTTACGGAAGAAAATATGGGCCCGATGCGGGAACGCTCGCGTCCGGAAGCAGTCGAGCGGCTCAAGCAGACTCTAGCTCTGGCAGAAGTAGCCAAGCTGGAATCCTTATCTGTGGAAGACGCAGAAGTAGCAGCAGAAGTAGCAAAAGTCAGAAAGCAGTTTCCCAAAGGAGATTTTGATCCCCAAAGGTTGCAGGAATTTGTAAGGGAAGACTTGCTCAAACAAAAAACCCTGAAATGGTTGGAAGAAAAAGGGACAATCGAACTCGTACCTGAAGGCTCTCTGAATCCCGCAGCAGAAGAATCAGAAGAATCAGACGCTGAAGTTTCTGGAGAAGAAGCAGCCACAAGCGTCGAAGTGGAAGTGGTAGGCGAAGAATAGAACTTAATGTGTTCAAATGTCCTAATTGGGGGCATGGAATCAACCGTGGTTTTAACCGCGCACCCGCAGCTTACTGCAAGCTGCGGGTGTCTATTAGAAGCAGCAACGATTTACAAGTAAGTGTTTTAACTCATTCGCGCCGCCAGCGTTGTGCAAAGCGCACAAAGCAATCTCACGTACTCAAAACTCCGCATTTCCCCGATATCCGTTCAGAAGAGGCATAATAGTTAAAAGCTGGCGGCTTAATTTAAAGCTTTCATCAGCAGCAAATTGTCTAGAATCCTTGACTGGTGTCTTATGGTTGTATCTCAATCTTCCAATTACCTAATTACAAGCTATAACGATTTTGATGTCAGTACCAGCCCCAGCAATGTAGTGCCGATGGTACTAGAACAGTCGGGGATGGGCGAGCGGGCTTTTGACATTTACTCGCGCTTGCTGCGGGAGCGAATTGTGTTTTTAGGAACTCCCGTAACCGACGAAGTTGCTGACTCGATAGTGGCTCAGCTATTGTATCTGGATGCCGAAGACCCAGAAAAAGATGTCCAAATGTACATTAATTCCCCCGGCGGGTCGGTGACGGCAGGCATGGCAATTTATGACACAATGCAGCAAATCCGCCCTGATGTGGTGACGATTTGTTACGGTTTGGCAGCGAGTATGGGCGCATTTCTGCTGACAGCAGGAGCCCACGGGAAGCGGATGTCTCTTCCGAGTTCCCGGATTATGATTCACCAGCCACTCGGAGGCGCTCAAGGTCAAGCAGTTGATATTGAGATTCAAGCCAAGGAAATCCTTTATCATAAGCGTAAGCTGAATGAACTGTTAGCGCACCACACAGGTCAACCACTCGACAAATTAGAGGCTGATACAGAGCGCGACTTTTTTATGTCAGCCGAGGAAGCCAAAAATTACGGTTTGGTCGATCGAGTTATCGAAAAGGAAAACCTTCCGACGGCGGGAGAGAATGTCACTGCACTGAATTAAGAGGCTGTTATGTCTAAGTACGACTCCCATCTAAAATGTTCGTTTTGTGGCAAGTCTCAAGAGCAAGTGCGCAAGTTGATCGCAGGCCCAGGGGTGTATATCTGCGACGAATGCGTGGACTTGTGCAATGAAATTTTAGATGAGGAGTTGTTTGACTCGAGTGCAGTGCCCCCAGCGGCGGTGGCTCCGAAGCAGGAAACGACGCAAAAGCGCCGCGCTACCTCGGGCAAAAGTATGTCGATGAGCCAAATTCCGAAGCCGAGGGAAATTAAAAATTACCTCGACGAAAACGCTATCGGGCAAGATGAGGCGAAAAAGGTGCTCTCGGTGGCAGTTTACAACCACTACAAGCGCCTCAGCTTTATCCATGCAAAAAATAGCGGCAAGCACCCGCCGGAAGAAGTAGAACTGCAAAAATCGAATATTTTGTTAATCGGGCCGACGGGCTGCGGAAAAACTCTGCTGGCTCAGACTTTGGCGGATATGCTAGACGTGCCGTTTGCGGTGGCTGACGCGACGACGCTGACGGAAGCGGGCTATGTCGGGGAAGATGTGGAAAATATTTTGCTGCGGCTGCTGCAAGTGGCAGATATGGACGTGGAAGAGGCGCAGCGCGGAATTATTTATATTGATGAAATTGACAAAATAGCCCGCAAGAGCGAAAATCCTTCGATTACCCGGGATGTTTCTGGGGAAGGCGTGCAGCAGGCGCTGCTGAAAATGCTGGAAGGGACGATCGCCAATGTACCTCCCCAAGGCGGCCGCAAGCATCCCTATCAAGACTGCATCCAAATTGATACTAGCAATATCATGTTTATTTGCGGTGGCGCTTTTGTCGGTCTAGAGAAAGTGATAGAGCAGAGAACGGGTAAAAAGTCAATGGGTTTTATTCAGCCCGGAGAAGCTCAGCCGAAGGAAAAGCGGGCTGCTGATGTACTCAAGCAACTGGAACCGGATGATTTGGTGAAGTTTGGGATGATTCCTGAGTTTATTGGGCGGGTGCCGGTGGCGGCGGTGTTAGAGCCGCTGGATGAGGAAACGCTGATGGCCATTTTGACTGAGCCGCGCAATGCTTTGGTTAAGCAGTATCAAAAGCTGCTGAAGATGGATAATGTGCAGTTGGACTTTAAGCCGGATGCGATTCGGGCGATCGCCCAGGAGGCATACCGCCGCAAAACTGGAGCGCGGGCGCTGCGGGGAATTGTCGAAGAATTGATGTTGGATGTGATGTACGAGTTGCCGTCGCGCAAGGATGTTGCCCGGTGTACGATTACTAAGGAAATGGTCGAGAAGCGATCGACCGCCGAGCTGTTGGTACTTCCGTCTTCGCTGCCCAAGCCAGAGTCAGCTTAAAAGCAAGGTTTTCAGCCGAGCGACTTATGGAATCTCGCATTCAATCATACCTGCGCTTTGCCGCAAGCCAGCAGCGTGACACCGAGCGGATCGGGCAGTTCCTCGCTACCTTCAGTCGCCACAGCGCCAACCCCTATCTTAACTATGCGATTCCCGACGACGGCGCCGCACCCTCCCTCGCTGATGTCAACGCCCTAATCGCTGCGTACTCTGTGCGCGGGCGAAAGCCGCGTTTGGAGTATGTCGCGAAACTAGCGCCTGCTGTCGAAGAAACGCTGATCGGGGCCGGTTTCACCGTTGAGGGACGCTTGCCGCTGATGACTTGCACTCCGGGTTCCGAGAAATTGCTTCCCGTCCCCCCGGACATCGAACTGATTGTGCCAGTTTCCGAGGCCGAGATCCTCGGTACAGCCGCGGCGCAACACGAGGTTTTCGCAGAGGCTGCACCAAGCCCTGAAGACGTTGACAGTCTTCGGAAAACTCTGGCTGCAGGTGGCATCGCCGTACTCGCTCGCCTAGCAGCAACGGGCGAACCTGCAGGGGCAGGAATGTGTACTGTGCCGGCACATCAGACCACAGAAATCGCCGGTATCGGGGTGCGCGTCCCTTTTCGCCGGCGCGGCATAGCAGGGGCTTTGACGGCCCGGCTGGTGCGAGAAGCTTTCGACGCGGGTGTTGCGGTGGCGTTTTTGATGGCGGGACACGAGGAGGAATTCCGAGTTTACACCCGCGCTGGATTTTGTGCGATCGGCGAAATTTTGCACATTTCGCTGCCGCAAGCATAGATTTACCAATCTATAAAATCATCCTCATTTAACTCAGAAGATAACTCGGAAAAATCAGGTTCAGATTCCAATCTAAAAGTTTCCGACTCCCAAATCTCCAAGTCCTCCGATAAATCGACTACTTCCCCGTCAAACATATCAGCCAACTTCCTAGCCGAATTTGCGACATCTCGCGCGTCATCACGCACCGCTACAGCCTGAGCGTTAGAGTCATTTTGAGAGTCTGTAGAGGCGTTGGTGGGCGATCGCAATTCGGAAATTGCCGGCACGTTAACCGCGATATTTTCAGGCGCTGGCGGGTGTTTTTGTTCTTGTCCACCCTTCCCCAAAAAATCATCTGTAATCTCAGAACCCGCCGAGTTCTGCACCTGTTGGCCCGCATCATCCGCAGGATTAGAATTCCTGGGATTTTCGCCAACACGTCCGTTAGAAGTTGGCAAATTATTGGCGCGGGAACTATTACTTTCACCGGGATTTGTCAAGCCAACTTTTACTGTTACTCGACGGTTAAAAACTTGAACAAAAGCTTCTTCTATATTAGCTACTTTGTCTTTAACCATATTGAGCAACGGCTGCGAACTAATCTTAACATGAGCAGTATTATTGCTAAAAATTACTAGCTGTCCGTGTTGGCGAAGCAGCGATTGAGTGCCATGCGGCCGCACGCGGTCAAGTATCTGTTCCCACACTCGATTTAAATCGATTTCATCGGCTGAATTAGTCGGTGAATAATTTGTTTGATTCGTTTCAGCAGTTGGTACAGGTGCGGGAATTTGTGCAGGAGGTGCGATTTCTTTTGGATTAGCCACAGGCGGCGGCTGAGGTGGAGGATTTTGCGAATTGGGAACTGATGATTGTTCAATATTAGATGTCTGGTTCTCACCCTTGCTAAGGGGGGGTTGGGGGGGGTGAATTTGTGATGGAGCAACATTTTTCGCTGGTTCGGCTGCCGGTTGCTGCTGAGTTCTAATTGCTGAGGGCAGCAATCCCAACAGCGTTACTTCCAGCCACAAACGCGGCTGAGTAGTGTTTTTAATTTGCACTTCGTGGGTTTGCAAATGTTTCTGACCTGCCAAAATCAACTCGGCATTCCAATCGCGGGCAAAATTGCAAAGTTTTTCCCAAGTTGCAGATGTTAAAGCTACTAAATCCGATCGCTTTGGTGCAGTTTTGGCTATTAGCAAATCTCGGTAAAAGCTCGCGAGACTTTGCAGCACGATTAGCGGTTCCCGACCGCGATCCATGAGGTGGCGGGTCATGTCTATTAATGCTGTAGGGTTATCTGTATCAATAGCTTGCAGCAAATCCATTAAATCATTTTCAGGGACTGCACCGACTAGATCCCAAACTTTTTCGACTGTTACTTGACCGGGAAATAAGCTCAGTTGGTCTAGCAAACTTTCGGCATCTCGCAGACCTCCTTGGGCCATTTGAGCGACCATTTGTACTGCATCACTGGCAATATTGATATTTTCTAATTGGGCAATTTTGTGCAAGTGAGCAATCATTGCTTCGAGGGGGATGCGGCGGAAGTCAAACTTTTGGCAACGAGAAATAATAGTGGGTAATACTCTTTGTGGGTCGGTTGTTGCGAGGACAAATACAACGCGATCGGGCGGTTCTTCTAATGTTTTTAATAAAGCATTAAATGCCTGGGTACTGAGCATATGAACTTCGTCTATTACATATACTTTATAGCGGCACTGTACGGGGGAAAATTGAGCTCGTTCGATTAAATCCCGAATGTTATCTACTCCCGTGTTGCTGGCGGCGTCAATTTCGATGACATCTAGCGTCGAACCTCGGGCAATTTCTTGGCAAACGTTGCATTTACCGCAGGGTGTCGGGGTGGGGGCAACCGTAGAAATACAGTTGAGAGATTTGGCGAAAATTCTGGCACTGGAGGTTTTACCGGTGCCTCTGGGGCCGGTGAATAGATATGCTGGTGCTATGCGCTCTTGCAGGATGGCGCTGGTGAGGGTTTGGGCGATCGCCTCTTGACCGACTAATTCGGCAAATGTCTGAGGGCGATATTTGTGGTGCAGGGGTTCGTAGGTCACGATCGAATATGGGTGGTATTAGCTGTAATCTTAGCTAAGGAGACGTTGTTCGATCGCACCACAGCTCGACTTTCACAGCAAGCCGCCCGGTGGGCTTGCAAGGCGGGAGCGAGCCACAGTAGGAATTAGCACCCTCCCAACGTCCGCGCCTCGATCGTCCGGGCGATCGACTGTTCTCCTTGATGTTTTCTGCTGTTCGCTCCCAGAGTTACTATTAATTTATGTGTATTTCTTTTTATTTTGCTAGAAACGGAGACCGCCGAACAAACATTTTTTTTCGCTCTATTGGTATAATATATTACAGACAATTCACCATTTCTTTTTGCCACTGCCAGCGCAGGATTTTCCGAGATTTCGGAAACCTGCTTGCTATTAAAGATAAAGTATTAATTAGAGGGTGCGTGCTCCAGTTGCAGAAATCCAGTTGTACCAAGATGATGGTGGAATGATGTCAATGTTGGTTGATCGAGTTGCACTACCAGCTCTACTCTGGAGTCCTGTATAAATATAGCGTCAAATTTTACCCTTTAAAAGCCCATGTCAACCCAAATAATCCTTGTAGAACCAAGGTTGGCAGTAGCCTCTCCCAAACCTAAACAGGCTAAACCCGGACATCCGTCCTCAGACCAACTCTTCATGGGAGCCTCGGGATTACTGTTGTTATTGCTTATCGGTTTAGCGGTGTTTACCAAGCTAAAACTCGGCGATTTGAGCAAAAAGCTCAAATTTGAGGAGTTTAGAAATCGAGAACTCCAGAAAAAATACAAAATGGCTCTGGAAACAATCTCAAAAATGGAAAAGAATCCCGACCTTATCCACTCCCGAGACTTTAATTTAGACTACTTGAGAATGCGGATGGCGGAAGAAGTTTTTCACTTTGGCATTGTGAACCAGATCAAGCAAAAAGTCAAAGACAAAATTAGTATTGCCCTACGTCCGACGCAGAGTGCGGTGGGAGAGAAAAACGGGTCGGCGGGCACCGGACGGCAAGTGGATTCGATGTTTGATATCGAATACGAAACTGGCGATCCCGCAGTAAAAATAGAAAAACGAGTGCTGTTTCGGATTCAAATTAAGCTGATGAAACTGCCGACTCAGGCAACATCGGCGACAATTAATCAAATTATTGACTGTTTGGAAACTTATCTGAGTCCTTCTGACGACCACGACAGTTGGCAGCCGACAATTCAAGGTCGCATCGTTCATATTGAGTGGGATCAAAAAGCAAAGCCGACGCCGATGTTGGTGCTGGAACAGTCGAATGAAGGGGTGAATGTTACCTTTAGGACTACGAGAACGCCGGCCGGCCGACCTGCAAATGACCTTGAGAGGCAGTTGACAGGAGCGAAAGGCCAAAAAAACGGCAAAAGTAGTTCTAAAACTTCAGCCAAAGGTGCAACAAAAAGTCCTGCTAAGGTAGGAGGAAAGCGTCCCAGTTCTCGCAAATAAGTTTAGGTGGATTAATTTTATTTTTGCGAAAGAACGCCTGTGGCAGCGGCTGTTGATGTATCTTGTGCGAGGTAGCCGTCTTCCATGTGAATAATGCGATCGGCTATGTCTAAAATGCGGTTGTCGTGGGTGACAAGCAAAATAGTGCAGTGCTGTTCTTTGGCCAAACCTCGCATAATTTCTACCACATCTCGACCTGATTTACTATCTAGGGCTGCTGTGGGTTCGTCCGCTAATACTAATTTCGGCTGGCTGACTAATGCCCGGGCGATCGCAACTCTTTGTTTCTGTCCGCCAGAAAGACTGTCCGGGTAATAATCTATTCTTTCTCCCAAGCCTACAGCTTGCAGCATTCCCTCTATTTTATCATTAGTTTCTTGACGAGAAAGATGGCTGTGCAGTTCTAAAGACATCTGCACGTTTTGCCTAGCTGTCAAGCATTTGAGCAAATTGTGAGCTTGGAAAATATAGCCGATGTCCCGGCGGACTTTAACTAATTTATTTTTCCCGGTTCCCCGCAATTCTTGGTCGAGAATTTTAAGACTACCTTCTTGGATCGATCGCAAAGCTCCAATCAAGGTTAACAATGTTGTTTTACCAGAACCCGAAGGTCCAGTCATCAGTACGATTTCGCCCGGAAAAATTTCGAGGTTGATGTCAAATAATGTCTGTTTGCGAAGTTGTCCTTCCCCAAAGGAATGATTGAGATTTTTAATTGAGACAACTGGTAAATTATTCATTGGTAATTTGTAGCTGTTAATTCGTAATTGGTAATTGGTATTTCCTTCTTTTTTCCTTCTTGCTTCTTTCTTTCTTCTTTCTTCTTCCTTCTTCCTTCCTTAAAAAATATCTGCTGGGTCAGCCGCCTGCAACTTCCTAACTGCGATCGCCCCGGACACAGAACACATGACAACTGTCATTGCAAAAACAGTTCCAGCTTTCATCAAAGTCATGTACATCGGCAAACTCGTAGCACTTCTCCCTAAATTGTACAGCAGTAAAGAAACCCCAAACCCCGGCAAATAACCAAGAATTGCCAAAATCAAAGCCTCTTGAAACACCACACCCAAAAAGTAAATGTCCTTATATCCCATCGCTTTTAGCGTAGCGTATTCGGGTAAATGATCGGTAACATCAGTATAAAGAATTTGATAAACAATCACTATCCCAACGATAAATCCCATTGCCGCGCCGAGAGTGAAAACAAATCCGATTGAGGTACTTTCCTGCCAATATTTTTTTTCAAAATCTACAAACTCTTCTTTAGAAGAAATTCTCACATCATTCGGCAAAGTTGCCCTCATTTTATCAACAACAGCCTTAACATCTGTTCCCGGCTGCAAGTGAACAATACCTATATCGATTAAACCTCTTGTTCTCCGCGTTGAAAAAATCCGCATAAAGTTCAAATCGCTGGTGACAAGATTTCCGTCGGCACCGAAAGAAGCCCCTATAGTAAATAAACCATCTACCCTAACGCGGCGATTGTCAACTTCAGTTTCAACAACTTTTCCCTGTTTGAAATATTCTGCTACCGGCCCAAACTCCGGGCGGGAAGCTTGGTCAAATAAAACCACATCCGAAATTTGGATTTTGTCCAAATTATTTCGGATTTCAGGCATATCAAAGATGGGATGAGCGGGGTCAAAACCGATTACCATCAATTGGCGAGTATTGCGCTGGTTAGGGTCGGGGTTTTTCCACAATCCAAAGCCTAAATATACGGGACTAATTGATGTAACGCCGTTAAAGCTCAAGGCTTGATACAAGCGACGCTGGGGAAAACTTTTCATGGCTATTAAAGCCGTAGACTGGGTGCTGGTGATAAAAATATCCCCTTTTAACTTCGAGTGAAAGGTGATGGAGCTTTCAAATAGCGCGTCTCTAAATCCGAACTGCATAAACATTAGCAAGTCGGCAAATCCAATGCCGGCTAGCGCGATTACTAAGCGCATTCTTTCGCGGGTTAATTGTGCCCAAGCTAACGGTATTTTTGCCATATTTAATAAAGGAAGTTCGGCCACTGATTATGTAACGGATGTAAAGGATGTAATGGATAGATATAAGATGGAAAATGCAATATGGACACGACACGGATACCTAGATTAATTATCGAGGGTTAGTGCGTTTTTTAGATATCGATTTTAACTTCAACCTGCAAGTTTGTCAGGGCTGCAACTTTTTTGCTTGATTCCGGATCGAGGCGAATTCTAACTTCGATAACTCTCGCGTCGGTGTCGGCGGCGGGGTCTGTATTAAGGACATCTTTTTTGCTGATTTGTTTGCCGATGCGAGCGACTGTTCCTTCCAAAGTGCCTCCAAATACCGGGCTGGTGACGGTAGCGCGCTGGCCGTTTCGCACTTTGGCGATGTCGGTTTCGTAAATTTCTGCTATGGCGTACATTTGATCGGTGCCGCCTAGTTCTACGATGCCGTCTTGAGTGTTGACACCTTCTCCTTGTCGGCTGTGAACTTTGAGGATGTAGCCGGATACGGGTGCTTTGACGTAACTTAAGTTTAAGTCTACTTGAGCTTTTTGTTTAGTGGCGATCGCACTTTCAATGGCGGCTTGGGCGGCTTGCACGTCTTCGGGACGGACTTCGGCAATTTGGTCGAGATTTGCTTTGGCTTGATTGATTTGTTCTTGGCCGGTTTCTGCTTTTTGTTTGAGTATTGCTTCGGCTTGATTGATTTGTTCTCTACCAGTTTCTATCTTTTGATTTAAAGTGGCTCTAGCTTGGTTAATTTCCTGCCTGCCAGTTTCTAACTTGCGTCGGAGATTGGCTCGGGATTGATTGATTTCCTGCTTGCCTGTTTCTACTGTTTGTTTGACTGTCGCTTTTGTTTCGACTATTTGCTCTTGCAGTGTTTGCACTGTTTTTTCTAATACAGCTTGAGCTTCTTTGACTTTGTGGCGAGCCGTATCTACTGCTAAGCGTTTGGTGTCGTAGGCGGAAGCAGAAATTGCGCCTGTTTCTGAGAGTTCTTTATTGCGTCGTTCCTCGGCTTCGGCGTTGGTTAATTCGGCTTTTAGCCGATCGACTGTAGCGTTTTGAGAGGCAATTTCGCCCCGCAATTGAGCTTCTAACCTAGCCAATTTGGATTGCTGCACCTCTGTTTCTCTTTCTAGTTGTGCCTCAAATTTGGCAAGATTAGCTTGTTCGGCTTCGGTTTCTCTTTGCAGCGCTGCCTCGAATTTGGCGACGTTAGCTTGTTCGGCTTCGGTTTCTCTCCGCAGTTGAGCTTCTAATCGGGCGATATTGGCTGATTCGCCTTCGGTTTCTCTTTGCACTTGTGCTTCAAACTTGGCAACTTCTGCTTTTTGAGCGCCGACAACGCCGGTTTTCGCGCCTGCTTGAATTTTCGCTAATTCTGCTTGTTTGACTTTGACTTCTTTGTCGGCTTGTTGGAGGATTGCTTGGAGCCGATCGCGCGTATCGAGAACTGCTATGATTTGTCCTTGAATAACTCGATCGCCCTCTTCCACCTGCAAGAGTTCAATTCTTGCTCCCTCCGACGCCGAAGGGGCCGACAATTTGATAACTTCCCCCTGCGGAGTCAACCTACCCAAAGCTGTGACGCTGGTGCGGGTGGCGACGGGAGTTGCAGCAGCCGTTGCAGCCGCTGCCTTTAACTCTTCGGCTTTTCTAAGTTGAGATACTTGCCAAAAACCGACTCCTGTGGTAATGATAGTGGCAGCGATCGCTAAACCGATTACTCCTCGCCCTGGGGGTTTTAAAAATGATTTATCCTTGACCCGTGATTCCTTTCCCATGACTTATAAAGTAGGTGATTTCCTAATTAAGTTTTTTTCCACCTACTATGAAGTAGTGTAAACAAATTTCAGCTATTTAGGAAAATCAAAAAGCACCTCAGTCATGTAATGTTCGGCCCAATCTTGACCGAAAGCTTTTTCGAGTACGCGACGGGTTTTGTCATTTTGCTGCTGCTGGCTGCAGTAGTAAATATGAGCGTCGAGAATTTTCGATTCTTCGGCGGCCGAGACTGGTTCGGAGGCGACTGCCTGTTGGCAGTGAATTTCCACGTAGGATTCAACTATGTCCAGAAATCTGTTTTCTTCTTCCATAGACTCTGGCCGCACAAACAGACAAAATTCTGAGAAAATATCCCCCCATTCTGGAATTTGGCGGGGAGAAGAAAATTGGTCGATCGGCAAAACTTCCAGTTGAGTTCGGTAGGTTTCCGACAAAGTTCGCTCTCGATTGAGGGGAGAAAGGTCTGCGATCGCGGCGCTAACTTGACCTTTGCCTGCTACTATATCCGTACCGAACATCGGCAAAGCATAATTCGGTCTGGGAAACATCACGCAGTGCAGTATGTCAAGTACCGGCCCGACTTTAGCGAGTTCGAGGTGTATTTTGCGGAACTGGGGCGTTTGATAGCAGCGGTTTTCAATGATCAGTTTTTCTCCTTCCAAGCGCCCTTCTACGTATCCCAACTCAGCGGGCAGGTGGTAGGGTTCCAGGTCTAGATAGCGGTGCCATACTGCTTCCATCCGGTCTGCTAAATTGCGGATGAGGTAGTGCTGTTGTTCGCGGAGGGAAGGCTGGGATATTTCTAACATTCCTATTTATCGGGGGATAGCTTAATAAAACTTGATTCTACTGTTGCAGGATGCAGGAAAAAAGGTAGATACTTTAACAATATCAGTAGATTGACTTACGATCGAGCAAGTTTTACAGGAGATTTTGTATGTTTGGTCTGGGATTGCCCGAAATGGGCATTATTGCGGTAGTCGCTATTCTAATTTTTGGCCCCAAGAAAATTCCTGAGTTGGGAAATGCTTTGGGTAAAACGCTGCGGAGTTTCAAGGAAGGGGTAGGTCTAGGTGATGATGAATCGGTCCCGAAGGAGAAGGAGAATGAGGAAGAGGGTCAGCCGAAGGTGTAAATTAGGTTTGTAGTGAGGAACTTATACCGAATCCGGGTTAGAAATCCGCGCTCTGACTCAGCGGTTGAAATTGATCGTACACAAACTTTTGCCCCTCTCTTGGAGACTAACAAATAAAGGGGGTATTTAAGGCAGATTTGGTATGAAGTCTGCGGTTGAAACCGCTCCTCAACAAAGTTTCGTTCCTCTCTAAAAGATTAAGAAATAAGGCGTGTTTAAGCCCATTTTGGTATTAAGTGTGCGGTTGAAACGCTCCTAAACAAATTTTATTTCCTATCCAAGAGGCTAAGAAATAAAGGGGTATTTAAGCCACATTTAATATTAAGCTGTACAGGAATTAATTTTGACTGTCCTATTTCTTGAAACTATCGTGTGGGGGCAGTAAAACGCGCCCCACAAGTTAAATATAAATGCCGCCACAGCTTAGTTTGAGCGAGTTTTATGAGGGCTGAAGCCCTCACTACGAATTTATTCTATAAATTTTTGTTCTCTAACTTCGAGGGAATAATCTTTGACAGCTTGGGTAATCGTTTCTCGCAAATTGGCGTAAGCTTTCGCAAAAGGAGGCTGTTTTTCAGAAAGTCCCAACAAATCGGAAGTAACTAAAACTTGACCGTCGCAGTGCGGCCCGGCCCCGATACCAATGGTGGGTATAGTTAATTTTTGGGTAATTTGAGCGGCTAAGTCTGAGGGAATGTGTTCTAAGACGATCGCAAAAGCACCAGCTTCTTGAAGCGCGATCGACTCTGCTATGATGCGATCGGCAGCTTCAACAGTTTTTCCTTGTTTTTTGTAGCCGAGTTGGTGTACCGACTGCGGAGTTAAACCGACGTGTCCCATCACCGGAATTCCGGCGGATGTCAGTTGCGAAACTGTGGCGGCCATTGCTGGATATCCACCTTCTAATTTTACAGCTTGAGCGCCTGTTTCTTTCAGAACTCTCCCGGCCGAGTGCATGGCTTGCTGCGGGCTTTCTTGGTATGTCAAAAACGGCAAATCGACCACAATTAATGCTTGTTCAACTCCGCGGCGCACAGCTTTAGCGTGGTGCAGCATTTCATCGAGAGTTAGCGGTAGCGTAGTTTCGTAGCCTAAGACTGTCATGGCGAGGGAATCGCCGACTAGGATGATATCTACGCCTGCTCGATCGATGAGTTGGGCGATCGCATAATCATAACCTGTCAGGGCAACAATTGACCGCCCTTGTTGTTTCCACTGAATTAATTGATGAGTAGTGACTGACATTTTAGTGCAAAAATATAATATTATCTCCTGCTATTACTTATAATATCAAATATAATAAATTATATACAATCCATATTGTAGGCTGGGTGAGGCACGGCGATTAAGAATTGTCACAAAAAATTGAGCAAATTAATTCAGCGCCTCACGCACCAGCAAAAACTCAATGCACGCCTGCAATGCTCCGCCTCAGCACTATGTATAAGCTGGGAGTGTTCAACTAAATAATCTACAATCTAGCCTGCATATTGTACATTTTAACAATATTTGTAACTGAGAGCGATATTTTTATTTATTCCTGAATTTCTGCTAATAACTGTTCCCCGAAAGGATGTTCTTGCAATTGCTCAAATGTCAAATCTCCTTTACTGATTCCTACCCGCCACAGCCCAACATAATTTTTCCAACATAGGAGAACATTCGGATGATTTTTTGGCAATTTGCTGCGAAGAATTTCCACTGCTTGCAGATACAGCGGTTCTGCTTCGGAGTACCTGATCTGGGATTTATAAAGTTCTGCTAAATTGTTGAAGTCAATGGCTAAACTAGGATGGTCTTTAGGGAGCGATATTCTGTGTATTTCTAATGCTTGCAAATACAGTGTTTCGGCTTCCGAGTACCTGCCTTGGCATTTATAAAGTAAAGCTAAATTGTTGAAGCCAGTGGCTAAACGGGGATGGTCTTTAGGGAGCGATCGCCTATAGATTTCTAATGCTTCCAAATAAAGGGGTTCCGCTTCCGAGTACCTTCCTTGGGAACGATAAAGTCCGGCTAAATTGTTGAGGTTAGTGGCTAAATCCGTATGGTCTTCGGGGAGCGAGCGCCTGTGTCTTTTTAATGCTTGTAAATACAGTGTTTCGGCTTTCGAGTACCTGCCTTGGCATTTATAAAGTAAAGCTAAATTGTTTAAGCGAGTAGCTAAACTGGGATTGCCTTTATGGAGCGGTCGCCTGTCTATTTTCAATGCTTGCAAATATAGCATTTCCGCTTCCGAGTACCTTCCTTGGGAACGATAAAGTACGGCTAAATTGTTGAGATTAATTGCTAAGCTGAAATCGTCTTCTAAGAGGTATCGGTTGTCTATTTCTAATGCTTGTAGATACAGGATTTCCGCTTCCGAGTACCTTCCTTGGGATTTATAAAATCCTGCTAAATTGTTAATGGGATTAGCTAAACTGGGATGGTATTCATGGCGCGGTAGTCTAAATATTTCTAATGCTTGTAAATACAGCGATTCTGCTTCCGAGTATCTTCCTTGGGATTTATAAAGTCCGGCGAGGTAACTCAAACTACTTGATAGTTCCAGTTTCATATCTAACTTTTGTTGAAGCGCGATCGCCTTTTTAAAATACTCGCTCGCCAATTCATACTCTTGCTGAAAATTTTCGCACTCTCCAGATTTTATTCTTTTGTCATAAACCATCCCCAGAATGGTATAAAGACTTGCTAAACGGGGGTCTTGCAATCCTTTTTTCTGTTCCCTTTGCGCGATTAAATCCGGCAAATCTTGCATTGGTATCAAACTTGGCAGTTCGAGATCGCCTTCAACTAGGGATCGAAACGGTTCAAATTCCTCTTTGGTAATAGCCGCCGTTTTTTTAGTATCAAAGCGAAACACACCTTTCCGCCAACTCCAAAAATCAGGAGACTCATTACTAATCAGAATTTCAATTTGTCGCGTCACCCACAAAACAATCGAAAACGGAAACTCCCGCAATGCTTCCCGCGTCCATTGCAAATAGCCAAAAAACACTTCTTGTTCCGATCGACTTTCGCCAAATTGTTTAAAAAACCGCAGTTTCTCCACACCCGTCACGGTGATAACGGCTTTTCCCCGCTGCTGCAAATATGCTTCTTGTTCGACTAAATTGGCGATCGCCGATCGCAAACTCGGTTCACCCCTCGCCAATTCTACGCGATAGCGGCGGATATCCGGTTCGAGTTCTGCTTCATAATCCGAAATCAGGCGATCGCGACAGTCGCTGTCATCGCAAACTGCGATTAGCAAGTTGAGAATATCTTTACCCGCTTCTATTGACACGAGTAAATCTTCATAATTATCTTGGTTTTGACTGTTGAGATCCGACATAATTAATTGTCATTTTTATCGAAGTCTCGATCCCCCTAAATCCCCCTTAATAAGGGGGACTTTGAGAATACTCTTGTCCCCCCCTTATTAAGGGGAACTTTGAGAATACTCTTGTCCCCCCCTTATTAAGGGGGGTTAGGGGAGATCGACTTTGGACTCAGACATTACCTTAGTCGGCGTAGGCCGACTTTGTTTGTGTAGCAACGGTTTCAACCGCCGTTTTAACGCCAAGTTTAATTGTTGAGTATAAAAGAAAGTATTAACGCGGAAAATCATCTCGCTGCTTTAACAATTCTAGCACGATCGGGTGAATGTCGTACCACAAAACACCATTGCGATACTCCAAAACATACAACCCGTGCAGCAAGTCCAAAAACCCTTGTGCTTTCGGGTCAGCGGGTTTAAAATCTCTGTAAGTTGCAATCAACATCTCATAATCAGTCGTTCCCAAACGGGTATCGAAATCGATCCGCAATTTATTAATCGCTTCCTCAAAAACCTCAGCATTAATTTTAACTGCTGCTTCTGGATTCCGCCGCACCAACCGCAAACAAATGCGACAGCATTCGTTTGCAATTCTAATCAATTCTCGCAATACTCCACCGCTGTACGCGACAACGCGATCGAGTGTTTCCGGTTCGATTAATTCGCTTCCCAAGCGTTTAGCTAAAATCTCTTTCAATCTCGCCGCCGGTTCCGCCATTGCAACAGCACCAGCATTCCGGCTTTCCCCGCGTTTAAACAGCTTTGTGACTGGCATGAACACGATTTGATCGTTAGTTTCCGTTTCCACGGTAGCGGCCAAAGAGACATCTCGCAGCGCGGAAATAGGAGTTGTTAAAATCATCCTAAAATTCGGCAAAAACAGCGCTTTGATATGTTCTTGATAAACTTGGCGAACGACACCTAAATCCAACTTGTCCAGGTCATCAATCACTACAATTACGTCTTTTTTGGCGCCTTCTCGAACTACGGCAGCAATTTCGTTAATTGTCGCCACCAAATCAGAAACTTTGCGAATAAATTCTTGTTTAATTTCTTCGCGAATCGTTGCATCAGCTTTTAATTTGCCTGTAATCATCTTAAACAAGTTAAAACCGACCGATCCGCTTGCGCCCAATTCGTCAATTTTTGTTTTAGTTTTAGTGGCAAACCAGTTATAAAATGATTCTTTAATTGATTCTTTGATGGGAATTTCCTGTTTTTCGGCTGCATCCATCAACTGAACAGCGATCGCAAACAAGATATTGATATGATTGACATCCGACATTTCAATCAAGTCGGAAATTGAGAAAAAGACGGTAAAATAGCGATCGTCCATCTGGCGGCAAAACTCAGCCAACAGTGTAGACTTGCCGCAACCGCGATGTCCGCTAAAAATAATTTTACCCCTACCGGAAGGGTCATCTTCGACTAATTGCTCTAATTGTTCGAGGACTTCCGTCCCGTATTCTACTCGGAAGTTTTCCACTTCTTTCGGAGTTATCAGCGGCGATAACTCCATATTTGCATAGGCTGTCCGAAAAGATTCTAGTAATATTTTTGACATGGCACTCTGAGGCTATTATTTAATCTTATGGACGATTATAAGCTTTCTAGCACCTAAATGTAGATTTTTGGGCAGGTAAGATGCCCACCCCACAAAAGTTTTTTGGTCTCCGTAGATATCCCAGATTTTTACCTATCGGTCATTTGGGTGCTGTCCCAGATCGAACTGGCGATCGCAAATCTTGCGTCAAATTCCAACATCCATTGCGATGCTCAAAAATATAAGCACCGGGTTCTCCATAAGTGCGGATCAGATCGCCATTGTTATCTTCTGCTTCCATATCTATACCAAACTCGGCTTTCACATAATCTACGCGGAATGTTTGGCGATCGATCTTTTTGACATTTATCTTCAGTTTATTGTTCAGTTGCTCGCGGAGGCTAAGTTTTTTTGTCGAAGAGTCCACATAGATGTACGAATAGTCGATTAAGCCAATTCTAAAATCATCGTAGTTTTGCTTACCGATCACCTTTAAAAGCTTGCTGGGATTTTGATAATCTCGGATTTGGATATCCGACCAAGTATAGGTATTGCGTATTTCTTTGTTTTGATAGTCGTAGCCTCTAACAAAGTCCTCGAAAAAGCTTCGGTATTCCTCTAGCGAACACGATACAGGCGCCGATTTTCTCGGACTCTCGATTTGCGAGGCTTTGACATTTGCGATCGAATGTCGATCGGCACTAACATCGTTTTGGTTTGTCCAAAAGTCAGGGCTCGCATTGTGGCGTTGCAAAATTGCGGGATGATTTTGATTGTTTTGTGGGATTGGCGTCCCGCCCGTCCGCTGTATTTTCAAAGCAGGCGGGACGCCTACCCCACAAGAATCATCCTCAAATTTTGCAACGCCTGCATTCGAGATTGCTACAGATTCCTGTGCTGTTTTGGCAGCATTTGAAGCTTTCGTAGAAGAGCCGGCACAGACTCCAATTAATGCTAGCAGCAACAGAGCCATCATCTTTCTGTAATTCATGCAGATTTGTCCTCCATCAATGCTTCAATGTGATGCGATCGAATCTCACAGTCCACAATTAGAAATAAACATCTCGCGTCGAATTGCCAACCATTCATTGCTGCTGGCTTTATCACCTATACTAATTTGCTGCCCTGTCGTTTGAGGATGACGGCTATAAAAAATTATATCTGCAAGGCGATCGTAGGTTTGCTCGTATGTTTCGCCGTTAATTACTGTGAATTCCCATCCTAGATCTCTTGGTTCGGGCCTATTGCAGACTTCTTGTGCGGGCTTAACTCGCGGATCGATTTCTGCGCGTAATCTCTGCCATTCATTGATATAGTTGCGATCGCCCGCTTGCAGTTTGCGGTTGTTGAGTTCAGGATTAACCTTGTAGAACAAGAAATCCGTTAATCTATCAACGGCTCGATCGCGCGATTCGGCTTTTGCTAGATTGGCCCCACCGAGCACAAGGGCGATCGCGAGAGTACAAACCATTGAAAATCTTGAGACTGGTTTAATTGACAGCGACTTGATTAGCATACTGATTTGGTATTTATTTTTACCGCCAACCCAACCACCTTAACAGCGGCACAATTAAATAATGACTCACTCCCAAACAAAGCCCGATCGCACTTCCCAACAAACCAAAAAACACAATTGAACCCCAAATTTGCAGCCAGCCTAATGTAGCGTTAGACAGTGACAAAATCCCCAAGAAACTCCCCGGAAAAATGTTCCAAGCATTCAGAAACAGAAACATTCCCGTAGAGAAAACAGCCACTACCAAAGCGTGAACTAATTGATGGCTGCGCAAACCCATTCCCACAGTCAGAGAGGCGATCGCAAAAGCTCCCAAAATAACCCCCTGCACGCCGCTAGAAGCTGTTGCTTCCATCCAGCACAAACCCGCCAACAAATAGCCCTGAGCTCCCATCAATCCAGACAGCCAATACTGTTTTTGCTGGCGAAAACTCCCCGCATCCGTCAAACCGATCGCAGTTCCCAACCCCGCAAACCCAAACAGCAGCACTTCGGGCCCGACAGCGAAAGTCATATTAGGAATTAATTGGTGCAAACCTTCATTCAGAAAACTGGCAATTTGCGGGCCTAGAGGCGAAGCATAGCCCAAAACCAAACCGCCGATCGCCCCCGCACTTCCACCAACCCCACCGAGCACCATTTCCCAGCCGGTATCCAGAGAAGCTACCACCATTTGGGCGATCGCGCCGAACACCAAAACCGTCAAACTTGCCGTTTTTTGCGCCCCCGCCACCACTACTTGCCGGCAGAATTCTAAAATAGCTTGACCCGCAGGGGCGATCGCGATTTTGCCCTTACTCCTAGCATAAATCTCCTGCAAACGCGCCCGAACATCGCCAGCCGTCGCCGGACGCTGCTGCACGTTCGATCGCACCATATCGTCCAACAAATTCGCCAAAGCCGGACTCACAGAGACTATGTGGCGCCACCGCAACTCTCCCGTCATCGGATCTTCAATTTCCGCCGGATACTTCCCCGTCAGCAAGTGAATGCAAGTCCGCCCGAGGGCATAAAAATCCGTTGCCGGCACGACACCGCCTCCCACAATTTGTTCCGGCGGACTGTACCCGGGCGAAATCAACCGCGTCGAACTCGGAGAATCTTTCCCCACCCGTTCGACACCGCCCATTTGTTTAACTCCCCCAAAGTCGATCGCCACCAATTGCAGTCCGCCCAAACCCTTGCTCAGCAATACTTGGGGCGATTCCGGGTCTCGCAGCATCAAATTTGAGGGTTTAATGTCACGGTGAATAATTTGACACCTGTGCAACTCCTCTAAAATTTCCACAGCTTGACTCAGCCAACTAAACACCCATTCCTGCGGACAGCCCTGAGGGTGTTCGTTGAGAACCTCTTCTAAAGTTTTGCCGTGAATCTTTTCCATTACCAAACAAGGCAGTCGCTTCGCAGCAGGATTTCCCTCCCCGCCTGCAAAATTTTGCGTTTGGACGTGAAAATAACCGTCTGGATCGACTCTAGGGACGCCGGGGTGCCGCAAAAGTGCCAAAACCCAAGCTTCTTGCTCAAACAGTTTCAGCGCTTTCGGGGCAGTTTCGAGCAACACTTTCAGGACGCGCTCGGTTTGAGTTTCTGTGTCCCAAACTGTGAAAATCGCTGCAAAACCCCCGGAACCGAGGCTTTCTACAGGCACGTAGCGATTTTTTAGCCGCAGCGGAGCCCCGCAACTATGACAAAAATTGTTGCCCCAAGTCTGAGGGTAGGGCCTTGGGCAATCTGGATTGATGCAGTGGACGGCTTTTGAAGGGGGGTGAGGCACAACCAGAGTAAAAATGGGGCTAAATATCCATAGTAGACTTACGCGCTGCTAAGGCAGAAACCAGGTTTTCAGCGAGGTTAAATTGCTGTAACGACGGATTTGGTTTGAGAAACAAGCTTGCTGCACAAGTCCTGTCCATATTATGTGCTATGCTGTCGATTTTTGAGTTGGCGGTCTAAGAGTCAATCGATTTTAGATTTTAGATTTTAGATTTTAGATTTTAAATTGCTACATACTAAATTGTAGTTGAGATCGATCGGGCGATCGATCTCAACTGCCAACCACAGCTTTAGGTATTTCTAACTAATTTCCGCTGACTCATTACCCATTACCAATTCTGATTTTTAAGTATTAAATTCTTTACATAAACAGTATTTATCCGCTGTTCGGC
Organism: Microcoleus sp. S28C3; assembly: GCF_036700785.1. Lineage (NCBI taxonomy): Bacteria > Bacillati > Cyanobacteriota > Cyanophyceae > Oscillatoriales > Microcoleaceae > Microcoleus > Microcoleus sp. S28C3. The sequence goes on from NZ_JAUBPO010000011.1 coordinate 80,376, forward strand.
TCGCTGCACAATATATTTCGATCGAGCGAAATTCCTCTTCCGGCTCTGCGATCCCCAGCCTTTCCTCCTGCATCCTTGGTCGCTTACATTCTATAAGATATGTTACAAATATTTTCCTAATGTAAAGCAAAATAAATAATACTTATGATGATTAAAAGAATATTAAAATTCCAGAGCGCCAGTTTATTGATATATTTTTAACAGCCTGCGATCGGGCAAAAAAATTAAGCGAATACTAGGAAGCGAGATATGGCTTACGCGCAAACCCAAACTCAATCAAAGGCTGGGTATAAAGCCGGAGTTCAAGACTATAAACTAACGTATTACACGCCGGACTACACGCCGAAAGATACAGATATTTTGGCTGCTTTCCGCGTCACACCGCAGCCGGGAGTTCCCCCAGAAGAAGCTGGAGCTGCTGTGGCTGCTGAATCTTCTACAGGTACATGGACGACTGTTTGGACTGACCTCCTGACCGACCTCGACCGCTACAAAGGTCGCTGCTACGACATCGAGCCAGTTCCCGGCGAAGACAACCAATACATCTGCTTCATTGCTTATCCTTTGGATTTGTTTGAAGAAGGTTCCGTCACCAACTTGCTGACCTCTTTGGTCGGTAACGTGTTCGGTTTCAAAGCTCTGCGCGCTCTGCGTTTGGAAGATTTGCGGGTTCCCATTGCTTATCTGAAAACTTTTCAAGGCCCTCCTCACGGTATTACCGTTGAGCGGGACAAATTGAACAAGTACGGCCGTCCTTTGCTGGGCTGTACAATTAAGCCCAAATTGGGTCTGTCTGCTAAGAACTACGGCCGTGCCGTTTACGAAGTTCTGCGCGGCGGTTTGGACTTCACCAAAGACGACGAAAACATCAACTCGCAACCGTTCATGCGCTGGCGCGATCGTTTCTTGTTCGTTCAAGAAGCTATTGAAAAAGCTCAAGCAGAAACCGGCGAAGTCAAGGGTCACTACCTCAACGTAACTGCCCCCACCTGCGAAGAAATGATGGAGCGGGCTGAGTTCGCTAAGGAAATCAAAACCCCCATCATCATGCACGACTACCTAACCGGTGGTTTCACTGCAAACACCACCTTGGCCAAATGGTGCCGCCGCAACGGTATCTTGCTGCACATTCACCGCGCCATGCACGCCGTGATTGACCGTCAGAAAAACCACGGTATCCACTTCCGCGTGCTTGCCAAGTGCTTGCGGATGTCCGGCGGCGACCACCTGCACTCCGGTACAGTTGTGGGCAAACTCGAAGGCGAAAAAGGCATCACGATGGGCTTCGTAGACTTGATGCGCGAAGACCACATCGAAGAAGACCGCAGCCGCGGTATTTACTTCACCCAAGATTGGGCCTCCATGCCCGGTGTCATGCCGGTTGCATCTGGCGGTATCCACATCTGGCACATGCCGGCTTTGGTGGAAATCTTCGGCGACGACTCCTGCTTGCAGTTCGGCGGCGGCACCTTGGGCCACCCTTGGGGCAACGCACCTGGTGCAACTGCTAACCGCGTTGCTTTGGAAGCTTGCGTCCAAGCTCGTAACGAAGGTCGCAACTTGATGCGCGAAGGCGGCGACGTGATCCGCGAAGCTTGCAAATGGTCTCCTGAACTGGCTGTTGCTTGCGAACTCTGGAAAGAAATCAAGTTTGAGTTTGAGGCAATGGATACGGTTTGATGATTTTGGGTTTGAGATTTTAGGTTTTAGGTCGCAAACTTGCTGGGAAGTCTTTATCTTTGAAGAAGATTTACCAGTAAGTTTGCATCCAAAATCTAAAATCCAAAATCTAAAATTTGAGGGAGCTGGGGTCAAAAATGGATCTCAAACAAGTTGCGAAAGACACCGCTAAGGTGCTGGCAAGTTACCTAACCTATCAATCCGTGCGGATGGTGGTCGCTCAGTTGAGCGAAACCAATCCTCCTCTGGCAATCTGGTTGAACGACTTTTCCACTAAGGGCAAAATCCAAGATGGAGAAGCTTACATTCAAGAGTTGCTGAGGGAAAATCAAGATTTAGGATTTCGGATCATGACTGTGCGAGAGTATCTGGCTCACGATGTGACAGAATATTTGCCAGAAATGGTTTCTACTGGCATTCAACAGGCGAATATGGAACACAGACGCCAGCATTTAGAGCGAACTACGCAACTTAATTGGTCTGTTTCTAGCAGTAATCCTGAAACATCAATAGATTCTGAACCGAATCTGGATAATTTGTCGAGTTAATCGATCGACAAGTGCGATCGAACACACACCTTAGAGATACAAAAAATGAAGACTTTACCTAAAGAGCGTCGTTACGAAACTCTGTCCTATTTGCCCCCGCTGAATGACGCCCAAATTGCCAAGCAACTCCAGTACATCCTGGATCAAGGCTACATTCCCGGCGTAGAATTCAACGAAACCTCTGCTGCTGAAATGCGCTACTGGACTTTGTGGAAGTTGCCTTTGTTTGGTGCTCGCAGCGTCAAAGAAATCATGTCTGAAATTCAAGCTTGCCGCCAAGAAAATCCGACGTGCTACATCCGCGTCATGGGTTTTGACAACGTGAAGCAGTGCCAAGTGCTGAGCTTCATCGTCCACAAGCCTAACACCAGAGGCTACTAAAAAGTATTGGCTGGCTAATCTAAATTTTAGGTTAACAGTCATTGCAGATTAGAGGCGGGGAATTTTCCCTGCCTCTTTTTTTATGTTTGTACTAAAGACTTTAATCCTTCTTCTTCCTTCTGCTATAGCTTACAAATAGCTTTTAAAACTTGCAGCAACAAAATTGAAAGTTCAGGCTCCATCAAAGTCAGAAAGGGCATTAGCTGATAGGTTGGGGAATTTCCTCTGCGGATATTGACAAACTGATAAAACTCTCCGCTAGTTGCCAATCCCCAAACAGACTCTTGATATTCTAAACTTTTAGAGGCGTAAGTTAGAAGTTGGGGCAAACCAGCGCGGGGAGCAATTAGACTATTTTTAGATTCTATTACTAAAATCCAAAATGGTATATCAGCGGCAATTTGTTTCTCTTTATTGATTGCTAAAATGTCAAATCTGCCTGTAATCGTTGTGTCTTCATCTTCTATAGTTATGTTAGCGATGTCTTGTTCTAGACTCATCTTGATTGGGCGGCGGTAGAAGCCAGCCAATCGCATTAAGGCAAACGTAGTTAAAGCCTGTACCAGTCCTTCAGAGACTCTTTCCACTGAGAGGTATTCGCGAAAATCGTTGCGGATTTGGGCGAGTTCTAACTGTTCTATCTCTATTAAGGATTCTAAGGATAAAAAAATTGTGTACGTGTCATTATTAAACTGCTCTTGGAATTTCAAAAATTGACTTACTTCACCGAGCGTTATATTTTTGGCGTTAATAGTTGTTGTCATATTTTGATAGGTATTTAAGTTTTAGTTATAATTATAACATAGAGATTGTGACCGTCAATTTGTACCATTCTTAGGAACAGGCAAGATGCCGGTTCCACGACATATTAAATTTTTTGTGGGGCGGGCATCTTGCCCGCCCATGGAAGTGACAAATGGGATAACTGCGAGCCTAATTTATCCTTTCCATCACAATCCCATCAACTACTTCATAACCCCAATTAAACTGTCGATTTGCCAACTGCTGAGCCATGTCATATTCGCCCAAATTGCAGAGTTCAACTAACATTTGATATGCTTCATCTCTTTCTCGCTGCAACCTTTCCTGCCGCAGTTTTTCTCTCTTTTGCTCAGAAGGATTTGGTCGCTCTTCTCCCAGCGGATTGATATTGCTAATTCGTTTCATATCAGCCTCATTAAAAAGGGATAGATTCTACGATTTCACCGTCAACTATTTCGTAGCCCCAGTCCGGGTTTGCAGCGATTTGTTTTTCAACTATACTTCGGCCGATAGGAGTTTGGTAAGCTTTTTGCAAAGAGGCAATACTGGGAATTTCGGCGGGAGTTGGCGATGCTGTTTCAGCAAGTTTCGGCAGTGCTGGAATCTGGTCAGATGTAGATTGATTGAGGGCTAATTGCGGCGCGATCGCCCCTAATTTCCGCATTACGCTATCCTTGGTGATTTGCGGTTTTTCGTTGAAGGAAGAGGGCAGATATGGTGTGTCAACGCCCTGTTGTTTGGCTTTGAGCGCATCGTCAGCAATACGATCGCACTTTCGCAAAAATCCCTCCCACAAATCTTTGCCCAAAACCGGGTTTCTCAAGTCAGCACGAGCTCTGGAGACTGCTGCTTCTAGCGGTTCTCCTTTGTGGACGTAATACTGAATTCGCTCTTCTTCAAAGGCCGGATAAGGTACTTCCGGCTCGATTTCCCAATCTCGCTTAACTTTCTGACTTTCTCCTAAAGGGATTCCGGCGACAAATTCCTCCCAAAAATTCGAGGCTAAGCCTTTTGTCATACCGTCAATAATTTTAAATGCCCATCCCGAAGGATGACCGAATCCTAAGCTGTGTTCTTTTGCGTATTCTTCTAAAGCTCGCTGAAAGTTGTGCAGTTGTTCTTGGGAGTTCCAAGGGCCGCTAAAGCGGTAATTTGGGGTGACAGCAACGGCTATTTGCTGGCGGGGTTGCCCGAAATATTTGTCGGTTTTAACTGTATGATTTAGGGGTGATGTTTCGGGGAATATTTCTACAGAGTGATTGTTGTTTTCGCGGGTTGTCTGTGTTATAATATCCGCAGGATTAATTGTCCAGAAGTTATTGAGTTTTTCCTCGAAAGCGTCAATGTCAGCCCAGAGTTCTAGGGTGTCAGTGTTGGGATTTGGTAGTTTTTCTTTCAGGAGCGATCGCACTTTGAGTTGCTGTCTCGCTAATTCCTGTTCTTCCTGATTTAAACCCGTGGCTTTTTCTATTTCTGTGCTGTTAGTTTTCACCCATTCGCCGGAGTAAGAATGTTGTGCTTGCCATTGCAATAATTGGCACAGAAAAATACTGGCTGTGACTCCGCCGGTAATTTTGGCTAGTTTGGGATAGTAGATAGCGGGATTTCCTAGATTGCCTAAAAATATTCCTATTTTCATTTTGTATATTCTTAATTCCCTTGAATCGTAGGGTGTTTATGGGCGCACCTTACCTTCAATCCTAGCGTGCGCCTAGGCCCACCTTACCTCGACTAAACTAGCATGGAGAAACTTAAGATTTTCTTTAAGCTTCTGTCTATTCCCGACTGAATGGAGTTTCTAGAGGAAAGATGGGGATCGCATATTCGATCGCCTGATTGACAGGACTGAGTTAAGCGTAATAATAAATTATTTACTGTACAGATCCTCCCAAAATGAATCCAGAACGCCAAGAGGCTTATTTGAACTTAATCGAGCGAGTGCTTACCTGTCCCAACGGCCAAGAACCAGAGGTTTTGAGTTCCTGTTCCGATTTAATTGATGTGGGATTTGTGCAAATGCTAATCCAGATATCGGCTTCAATGGCCCGCGAAGGTGACGAAGATACTGCTAATTTTTTAGTGCAACTTGCTCGTTTGCTGGGGAAATCTTTGGGTTTGTCGCCGGATTTGGTGCCGGCTGGGTACAGCCGTGCACAGGGGTAGAGAAAAGTTGCGATCGCCTCGTTGTATCAGGTTTTGAGAAATGGGGGCGATTCCCTACCCTTCGGGATAGCTTCGCACGCGCGTACTTTTTAAATGCAGCGATGGCTTTACAGTTTATATTCGAGAGGCTCGCAAAACTCATTTACCCCAGTTTTAAATACATAAATAATCACCGCTGTCACCAAAATCTCCGGGCAAACTTTTGCAGCAACTAAATCTCTAAATGCAGCATTCAATTGTCCGTTTGTCAACTCTTCTTTAACCTCGGATTTGCAGATAGCAACGCGGCATCTTTTGGCCAATCCGTCTAACCAATTTTCTGATATATTCGGTTCTTGTCCGGCTTGAATTGCTAGAGATATCGCTGCATCTTCGATATTGCCCTCGCAATCTTCGATTGCGTCTAGGGCTTTTAGGGCTTCGGGATACTCCGCTAATTGCGAGCGAAATTGGGCAATTTGTTGTGAGGTAATAATCACCATATTATTTTCCTGTGTTCTCTGCTGGCGGGACAATTTTAGCAATTAAAGGTGATATTATAGCATTTTTTTATTTGGGGTTGAGATTGATTGTTTGAATTTTATCACTGGTGCAATAGTTCAATGTGGTTGAAACCCCCGTCTCATAGCGGAGTCAGACGGGGGTGTCAACCCCTGGCGGACTTGGAGATAAACTATTGATTCACATCTTGCACCTCTTTAGTCCTCTAAAAGAGGGCTTTCGCTATGAGACAGGGGTTGAAACCCCTGGCGGACTATGGGACTAACGACAAATCACGATGATCGCCTTTTCAACCTCTGGCGGACTATCGGACTGACGACGAATCCCGGCAATTGTTGCTACAATCAAAAAAACCAACCGCCTCAAAATCTCACTAATGTTGGATAAAATCTGGCGATTCCTCAAACAATTAATTCAGCGGGTGTTCCGCACTTCTCTACAGCATTTTAACCCACCCTTACGCCCCCTTGGTAAGCGGGGGGAAGAAGGATCAAATCTTTCTTCCCCCCTCAGCAAGGGGGGACAGAGGGGGGTTCCTCCAACTTTGACTGATGCGGAATACGAGGCGAAGTTGATGGAACTTCTCGAAGGGGTGAATGAGGGCTGGGGAAGAGGGGACGTTGCGGACTTCTTACTCGCAAAACGCATTAAAGATGGTGATTTGGCGGCTTGGTTGCGGAGGTTTGGGGCTCGATTGTTGGAGGGCGCGCACGGGGACACCGCCGCTACGGATGCGGTGGTATCGCTTCAGGAATTGGCGCGCAGGTTGGAGTTGTTGGGTAGAGTTGCGGGCGGGGAATTGGGAGAGTGCGCGGGGAATGTTGGTAGGGAGATTTTGGTTGAGTTTCCGCTATCTTCGGTTGGGGGGGATGAGGATGTCGATCGAGAGGCTGAGGAATGGAAAAAGCGAGGTAATGAGCAATATGAACAAGGTAATTTTCAAGAAGCACTTGCTTTCTACGAGGGTTCTATTGAATTAAAATATAACGCTCCAGAAGTCTGGGAAAAACGAGGTTTAGTTCTACAGAAATTAGGTAATTATCAGGGTGCTATCGATTCTAATAACACTGCTTCTATTCTTTATCGTTCTTCTACAAATCATGATTCGGCATCAGTTTCTAAGCCCCAAGAAAGTTTTTTGATTCAAAGTGATAGAAAATCATCTTTTAACAAAGCTTTAGAAATTAAACTAGATGATGACGAAGCCTGGTTCAATCGGGGCGTTACACTGTTTAATTTAGGAAAATTAGAAGAAGCGATCGCCTCCTGGGATAAAGCCTTAGAATTCCAACCAGATTTTCCCCTAGCCTGGAACAATCGGGGCTTTGCACTGGGTAATTTAGGCAGATTAGAAGAGGCGATCGCCTCCTATGATAAAGCCTTAGAATTCCAACCAGATTTTCACCTAGCCTGGATCAATCGGGGCATTGCACTGGGTAGTTTAGGCAGATTTGAAGAGGAGATCGCCACCTACGATAAAGCCTTAGAATTCAAACCAGATGATCGCGATGCCTGGAACAATCGGGGCATTGCACTGCGTGAATTAGGCAGATTAGAAGAGGCAATCGCTGCCTATGATAAAGCCTTAGAAATTAAACCCGATTATCACCATACCTGGAACAGTCGGGGCAATGTACTGTGTGAATTAGGCAGATTAGAAGAGGCAATCGCTGCCTATGATAAAGCCTTAGAATTCAAACCCGATTATCACGAAGCCTGGAACAATCGGGGCATTAAACTGTATAATTTAGGCAGATTGGAAGATGCGATTGCCTCCTTCGATAAAGCCTTAGAAATCAAACTAGATGATCACGAAGCCTGGAACGATCGGGGCATTGCACTGTATAATTTAGGCAGATTGGAAGATGCGACCGCCTCCTTCGATAAAGCCTTAGAAATCAAACCAGATTATCACGTTGCCTGCAACAATTGGGGCACTGCACTGTTTGATTTAGGCAGATGGGAAGATGCGATCGCCTCTTTCGACAAAGCCTTAGAAATCAAACCAGATTTAGACGACGCCTGGTTCAATCGGGGCAATGCACTGGGTAATTTAGACAGATTGGAAGATGCGATCGCCTCCTACGACAAAGTCTTAGAAATCAGACCTGATGATGACTATGCCTGGATTAATCGGAGTATAGCAGTCAAAAATGCACCTGGGTATAACCAGCTAGTTTATGAAATCTTACAGGTGAACTTCCCTAAATCTCCACCAGTAACCAGAACTCTCTTAACTCACAACCTGAAGCAGCGCGGCTATGAAGGACAAATATTAACATTAGAAGCAGCCTTAGAATATTGCCGTCAAAATACCCACCCCGAAGGATATGGATTGTTGCATCAAGAACTAGGAAATGCTCACTATAGTCGCGGAAAACTCAATTCTTCCTACACCTATTGGAATAAAGCTGCTACCAGCTATAAAGAAGCCCTCAAAACTTTAACAAAAGATGCTTTCCTAAAATTGCATCTAGAAGTTTTTCAGAGTTTAATCAAAACTTTAGTCAGCTTAAAAGATACTGAAGAAGCAAATCTATTACAGCGAGAGGCAACCGATTTATTGCAGCGTCTGCTGAAAGAGCAAAACTATTCGCAACTCACCCAACAGCAACTCACCGACAAATTAGTTAGGTTTGAACAGTTAACGGTAAATATATTCATGCAGTCGGGGCAATTTGCCGAAGCCTTAGCAACAGCAGAAACAGATAAAAATGTCTGCTTATCTTGGCTGCTGAATGCCTTGCCAATTCCCCCTTACCAAACAGAAGAGAGAGTCACTCACGCACAAATTCAGCAACTTCTCAATCCCACAACAGCCGCGATTTACTGGCATCTCAGCGACGCATCCCTGACAACATTCATCATTAAATCCGATGGCTTGTTGTCTCCCGAAAACTGTTTGAGCGATTTTCCCGATAAATTTGAAGAATGGGTGAAGGAGTGGAATCAACAATACACGGATTATCAATCTAAGGAGAAAAAAAGTCAACAAAATCATCCTTGGCGTGCGGGAATGCCAAGTAAATTTGCCCGACTCAAGGAAATCCTGAAAATTGATGACATCGAACAGCAAGTAGAGGGGATTACCGACTTAATTCTGATTCCTCACCGGGACTTGCACCGCTTCCCAATTCATGCTTTGTTTAGTCGTGATTTTGTGGTTAGTTATTTGCCTAGCGCCGCCGTTGGGATTAATTTGCAACATCGGTTTAGTGGAATCTCTCGTTTATCTCCAAGTCTAGATCCCCCTAAATCCCCCTTAAGAAGGGGGACTTTGAATGAGTCAGTCCCCCCCTCCGAAGATACATTGAACACTCTTGTCCCCCCCTTCTTAAGGGGGGTTAGGGGGGATCAAAGCCTGGAAAACCCAGCCGAAATCTCTGACTTACCTCCAAGTCTAGATCCCCCTAAATCCCCCTTAAGAAGGGGGACTTGGGAGCATCTCAAATATGCAATGAGTATAAATACTATTCAGGCCAAAGCGAGATTTAAATAAGCACAACGATGTTTC
>NZ_JAUBPO010000269.1:0-1612 GCF_036700785.1 Microcoleus sp. S28C3
TGACGGCTTATCAATCTATTCAACAAGCTCTCTCTACTGATCGCTCCCTTTTTTGCCCTAGTTGAGCAATTACGTTTAAACAAAGCAAAATCGGGATGAATAAAGAACTTGAACTTTTAGGTGATAAAGGTTATCAAGGAATCACAAAGATTCATAGTAATAGTAGAACCCCCATCAAAAAAACCAAGAATAAAGAACTGAGTCAAGCAGAAAAAGTTTTAAATCGCCTCCTGGCCAAAGAGAGAATTATCATTGAAAATATACATCGAAGTTTAAATATATTTAGAATTCTTTCATCAAGATATCGGAATCGAAGAAGGCGCTTCGGATTAAGATTTAATTTGATCGCTGGTATTTATAATTATGAACTTTCTTTAAAGACTAAATTAGAGATCGGCTGAGACTTTCGCAAGAGGTCTATTACATCGTGTCCTGTCGATCGACCAAAATCAAACTGGTTTCTAGTGAGGACTTGAATCCTCATGAAACTGAGGACTCAAGTCCAATAGCACTGAAAAAGGCTTAATCACACCCGCAGTTTAGCTTTCAAGACAGAGCGAGGTTCCTGCATTCGAGGATACGGTTTCGGCCTGCGTTTCAAAACTCTAGGTTCAGAACGCTCAGGTCGAATCGTGAGTAAATTAGTTGCCACCTGTTCCAAAAGTAATTGACGCCATTGTCGCTGTTGGCGTTTTCCTGTAGTTGCCAACAGCGTCAATAACAGATTAAACTGCTGCCTGGTTGATTGGAATGAGAGTTGAAAAACTGTATTTTCTGACGAAGATACAGCCTGCCACATAATGGTACGTAATAAAGTGTAAGCTAATAAGTGTGTCCAGATTTCTTTTCTCACCATCACCGGAGTTTTAGCTGTTAACATCTCCATTTTTAACGTTGTTTTGAGATAGCGTAAATTGACTTCTGCTGCCGACCAACGAAACCCATATAAAAAAGTCAAGTTTTCAACGGTGTAGCGTTTGGTATCCACCAATGTTGTCACTACAATGATACGCTCAGCTCTGAAGCCGCGGCGCTTAATTCGCAAGCATACTTCCCGGACGATGAAACTAGACGGCAATGCCTCGAATTCCTCAAAAGTCATGTGTTTGGGACACTGCTGGGGCTTATTCCAAACGATTTTGCGATCGCCAATTCCCAACTTTTTTCCTCGTCGAAAGTCAGTTTTACGGAGATGATTTTTACGGAAAACCGCATCTGCTCCTTGCTGTTTCACCAAAACTAAATCGACATAATTACCATAAGCTTTATCTGCCAATATCACATCATCGGGGACTAAATTTGCATAAATCAAACGGCTCATCACAATCTCACTGCTCGCCAAGGAAGCTATGCCAGCGGATACCACAGCCAAGCGTGAGCAATGAAAAGAGTACCACTATTTTAGCGATGGTCCATCCACACCCAGCTTTTTGATTGCTGTGTTGCGGATACTCGGCTTGATTAGCAGCAGTATCATTCATCAACACTGTTGTCCCATCTAGTACCCGCACCCGTCGTCCACACCATTGTTTTTCGGCGTTGCTGAATTAGGGTATGACGAAGCAAAAAGGCGATCGCATACGACCCAAATAATTTCTTTGATTTTGATACG
>NZ_JAUBPO010000270.1:0-1603 GCF_036700785.1 Microcoleus sp. S28C3
GAGCCCCAAAAACTCCTACACAAGTAGTTACTTTTGTCAACTTTCTTGTTAAGAAAGATGTTTATAAAGCATAGCTTGGTAAGGGGGGGCTAAAGGAGGACGATCGACAATTTCTTCCCAATTCAACTGCAAAACCGTGCAGAAAGCCTTGAAAGCATTAGCTTTAATAGGTTCTCTTCCTCCTAAAAAGCGCCTCCAAGTTGGCAGCGAGAGGCCATCGGCATAGGGCCCGGCTTCTGTCCAAGTTCGATCGGGCTCTAATGTTTGACTCGCTTCTACTAGCCATCTGGGGTCTTCTATCGTTGAGCCCCTTTCTCTTCTAGCTTGCCTAATTTTTACTAATCCTTCCTCAGAGGCTTTGAGGGTCGTCATTATATAATTTACTTCTCTAATTGTCAATGTCTGTTTTCGCTCAGTTTAGCGATCGCAAACTGAGTTTGTCAAGACCCCAGCAATAAAGAGAAAATGATCCTGACAACAACTGCACGGCATACGGGAAAAGTCCGGCATAAATCATGCAAACTTAATCGTTTAGAATGCCACTCTCTTTTTTAGGTAAAAAAGTACACATTAAATGATGACAAAGGATAGCACCATGAGAGATAACATAGATGAAATTCCGTCAGGTGGGATAGGTATAAAAATTATTGGCAAAATTGCCGATGAGCTAAGTTATACCCGCACTTCTGACGGTCGAAACTGTCTGTTCATTGTAAAATTTTATTATTCAGCAGCCTGGTCTAGTATCATCCCAATACAGCATTCAAGATGGTTTTTTTAAGCGGGCAATCGATGTTTTAAACAGATTGAATTTTTTCGGGCTTCAAAAGCAACGAAATCGCCAACCCGAGCCAAGTTCTAACGAGCAACTTCCAAAAACTAGCCTTCAACTAAAACTAAATACTGATATTAAGGCTGTTGCTCAAGTTTTATCGTGGGTTGAACAGTTTTTAGATCCTCTACCAATTCCCCTAGGCGTTTTGCATCAGTGTAAACTTGCTGTGATTGAAGGGTTTACGAATGCTGTTCGCCACGCTCACAAAAATCTGCCATTAGAAACTCCGATAGAGATTGAAATAATGGTATTTAACGAACACCTAGAAGTAAAAATTTTGGATTGGGGAGAGCCTTTTGACATTCAAGCGAAGTTGAAAGAAGAATTGCACCAAAAAAGTCTGTATTAGTTGGAGCGACCTAGGATTTACGCTTCACTAAGCTGTTCTGTAATTGCCAGCTTTAAATTGACAAGAGAAAGAAACTTTTTTGTGATGACTACTGATACTACTGCCAAGATTCTCGTTGTGGATGATGACGCAGCCATCCGCAATCTAGTTCATCGCTTTTTAAATCAGAAATATCACGTAGATTCGGCAGCAGATGGCGAGACGGCTTTAGAATTGTTTGAAAAATTCAAGCCACTGCTAGTAGTTCTTGATTGGAATTTGCCGGATACTACAGGCTATCACCTCTGCCAGGAAATGCAGCGCCGTACTAATGTTTTTGTGGTAATGCTAAGCAGCCGCACAGGGCACTGTTCTCTTAAGGCGTGAGTGCTAGGATATTTGTGCAGCATAGAGTACAAGCTTATGAAGTGTATCCATTG
>NZ_JAUBPO010000271.1:0-1594 GCF_036700785.1 Microcoleus sp. S28C3
TTAATAATTAAATGGAGTCGCAAAATCAAAAATAAGGGTAATGCTTGTATCACAGTTTAAATGTGCAACAGCTTACATCAACTCCAACGTGTATGTTTCCGGTCATGCAGCCACTGCTGAATCTAAGGCCAAGGCTTACGGTTACGGCAGTTTGACTCAGACCTTCAACAACGCAGAGACCACACCTTACAGCTCTTCCTCTAGCGGCACTTCGATCGCGGCTAGTTCGGATTTTAGCATCTACTCGTAATCATAACACTCAAGCCAGACTTTAGTTATCGTTGGAGTTTAAACTCAATCAAGCATCGCCAAGCCGTAGTAGTTCGACCGTCAAACAGTCAGTAAAACCCTAAGGGTAACTACAGTTTAAACTCCTCGAACAAATCGTGTACGCTTTACATAAACCACACTGATTCTCGCGGAGAAAACCCATGATTATCTCAGACCTGAACCATGTCGAAAGCATTTCTGAAACAAGCAGCGTCCTCGGCGGTTTTGACTTAGGCTATGACTACTCTAACGTGCAGTTCAACGAGTATTTCAACCTAAATAAATACATCAACTCCAACGTGTATGTTTTTGGTCATGCAGCCACTGCTGAATCTAAGGCCAAGGCCTACGGTTACGGCAGTTTGACTCAGACCTTCAATAACGCAGAGACCACACCTTACGGCTCTTCCTCTAGTGGCACTTCGATCGCGGCTAGTTCGGATTTTAGCATCTACTCGTAATCGCAATAGTGCAAATAAGCAGTCAGAAACCAGCTATGTAAAGCAATGCAAGAATTGCTGAATTAACCTCTAGATAGGTAAGTCACAAATGCTTGCCCAACTTTACATAGCTCTTTTGAACAGTGGCAACATACTTAATGACAGTGGCAACATACTTAATGGCTTTGGCTGGCTCGGTTTCTAACATCAGTTAAGCAGTCACTAAAAATTGTTGGGGTGCAAATAAACATGATTATTGATGATTTAGATTATTTATAAAAAATCCTTAGAAGCCAGCAAGCTTGTAGGTGCTGGTTATAGGATCGCGACTGGTAGCCCTAACACTTTTGCTACCTATGGATTGGGCAGTGCGGATGCTAAAGCTTTTGCTATGGGCGAAAATACCTCGACTCTGGCTAGCACTTCCACAAAGGTCTATGTTAGTCCTTATATTGCTTTTACTGAAGCCTCAGCTACAGCTAACTCTGACGCTCGCACTGAAAATAGTTATTCTGTATGCTTGAACGATAGCAGATATTTGTTCATCTCAGCGGTCAGCCATAATGATTGGCGATCGTGGTTGGCAGTGGAATCAGAAATCGTAATTGGTAATTGCTAAACAGGTGATTGTAAGGCTGTTGTCATCAAGTGAAAAATGCTCCCGTACCAGCGATTGTAGGGTATATTTCCAATTTTAAAAGGCGTTTTGATGGTGATTGTGATGGCTAAATCAAATTTAATAATAATAATTCACTGGTATAGCCATACAACAAAAAGGAGATAAATCGCCATGCCTCCCTTAAATTCCTGGCTCTTCTGGAGTCAAGGTGATAAGCAAAACTAATTAGAAAAGCAAGCTAATAGCCTCGCCCGAAAGTTATCAA
>NZ_JAUBPO010000272.1:0-1535 GCF_036700785.1 Microcoleus sp. S28C3
ATTAATAATTAAATGGAGTCGCAAAATCAAAAATAAGGGTAATGCTTGTATCACAGTTTAAATGTGCAACAGCTTAGCATTCTACCACAACAACGATTTTGCTGAAATTTGAGAATAAACTGAGATGAAAGAGTCAATTTATTGGTTGCATTCCGAGCTAACTCATCATCATTATCGAAATAGTTGGCGTGAATTCTTACTAATAAGTAAACACTCAAAATGATTTTCCACCACCGTTCTATGCTCGGATAATGCCTGCGACGATTATCGACCCATCCCCTAACTCGTTATTGGCTTGCTTAAAGCCATACTCAATCAGATATCTCACACTATAAAATCGAGCAACTTTGAGGTAAATCTTCCCTGAATATTAGTCATAATATACCAACAGTTTTCATCCGTTAGATCGGTAGTATGGCATGAAGGGAATTGGGTAGTATCTCAGCCGATGGCGTTTCCCAAAAATAATTTTTCTCAGAAATTGGAGCTCGGCTTGACGATGTGATAGCTTCTGTTGGTAAGGTTTCCAGCTATTATAACGTACTCGTTGTCCAGGCGCGAGCTATCCTCTGACACCATGATTGCTGCCAATGGCAACGATAAAATGCAACTCTAGGCGATATAATTTACCAATGACATCTCCACTTTTCCCACATAAACTGCCTGCTAAAACCCAGGAGATATAAAATCCAATTTCTGTGAGTGAGTTATTGCAGAATCTCTACGCTAGCTGAGGTTTGGCTTTATAGGTGTCTCCGGGTAGGAGACAGCCTCTGGGCTTAAAGATTTTAAACAGCAATAGATAAGTAATTCCTCCTACAACTGCATAGGCATTGACGATACAATTCCCAGGGCGGTTTTACCTACGTTTCCAATGTACTGTTTGGATAGATAATCAGTGGCTTTACCTTTTTTGACATATCACTTTTTATCAACACACCGGATAATTTGTTGCTCTCCAATTAACTGAAAAACCAATTTTTATCGAGTCTTTCTTAAAACTGAATGTTCCCCGATCGAATTCTCTCAAAAGTGATGTAAAGATTGGCTATTGGATAACCTAACCGTTCTGGATATTTTTGCCAATAATTTACGGGGGACTTCGGATAACAGTTTGAGATTTATGATTTTAAATGCTTCATAATTTCTGACTTCATCAAACAGGTGTCGATCGTTTTGGCAATACTCATCGATGAATTTCAACGAGGGTAAGGCTATACGTGGTAGTGGAACCTAAGATTTATCCTCAAAAAGATGAAGAGAATTATCGCTATTTTACAACGCAAGAATTTGGAGAACCATTAACAGCTATTCGTCAGGCCAGAAGTGATCTACGAGCGGGATAACTACCGATCGACCCCAGGAGGATTGGGGATAGAACCAGGAATAACTGGCGATGGTTGGTCAAAGCTCGATCGGCATTGTAAAAAATGTTGAACACACCCAAAAATCATTAGATACAATAAGCTGTTGCACATTTAAACTGTGATACAAGCATTACCCTTATTTTTGATTTTGCGACTCCATTTAATTAT
>NZ_JAUBPO010000273.1:0-1513 GCF_036700785.1 Microcoleus sp. S28C3
TAAATCATTGATAGTAGGTTCTACCGCCTCAGCTACTCGTTGATTTGTTTTCTGAAGTGTTCCGGTACCAATCTCAACTGCACCTAGTTCCCATATCAATTCCTGTTGCTTTTGATAGGATAAGTACCCATAGTTTCCCAGCCATACTAGTAGTGCTTGGAGATTAATGTTCAAGTCTTGCCCCGCAACTATTCCCTCTGGTAATGAACCACGAACTACTCCACCACATTCGAGGCATTTACATGACTGTGTTTGATATTCTACGACTTCAATCGGTTTGGCTACTAAACAAGCCACTTGTTGTGTTTGAAGACTAATTACTTCACTTAATTCTCTACTTCCACACCAATTACATATTTCTGGGTTGCTAATTTCATATCGGTCTATCCTGCCAAATCCTTTGCGGGTTTTCTCTTGATGTCCTGGTTGCCCACCTGGTTTCTTTTTCGGCTCTTGTTCCGCTGAGACTTTGGCTTTTTCGGATTTCTGGATTAGATCTAGCGCAGGCGGCTGTGATGATGTTTTACTGTTAGTTCTACTTTTACCCGTTGCAATCGCTAGTTTCTCTTTCAGTTCTTCGATGATTTTTGGCAGAAAGAGCACCAATTCAACAAGTTCAGCTTGGCTCAACTGTTCTATCGCGGCTTTTTCTTGCTGTGTATTAGCTTCGGGCTTTTTCATGTATATATTCTAGCAGATTTTTCCCCTTCTATCATTTTTCACCTGAATCCTTACGTAGAAGCTTATTAAGATTCACAGCATACTATCGGTGAATCAGTTCATGCCGTTAGCGCAGCCCTCGAAGAGGATCGCATTTATCGAACAAGAGAAAATCGAGCGTGGTGTCAAGAGAGAGGAATTAGAATTAGTGGACCTCCTTTAGGAAGACCGCCAGCAGTTGTCAGTAAATCAAAAAAGAAGCAAGCTAAAGAAGACGAAAGAATTCGTCAGGCGATTGAAGGAAAATTTGGACAGGGTAAACGAAGATTTAGCTTGAATCGAGTGATGGCAAAACTTAGTAATACTTCCTCTACAGCCATTGCAATTACTTTTTTAGTAATGAACCTTTCTACCTGGTTACGGCGGGTTTTTTTGTGTATTTTTATGTCGAGCGGGCTAAACAACACCTGTTTTGAGATTGAGGATAAATTTCAATTATATTTGAAGCAAATTAACACAGAGAAACTTATCTTAAATAGAGCTAGAGGATATCGATCGCACCTGTTCTTTGCGGGCGATTGATTATTCAGCAAGCCCTAAGTAAGTCGGCGCCAAAAAACGCCCCTATGTAAACGAGGGCAAAGTCTCCAAATGCTCTCTACGGGCTAACTTAAACCTGTTTACATAGTGTTACATTATTCGGTTTAATCTTGCCTACCTACTTAGGGCTTGCTGAATAAGTAAGGGAAAAGTCAGATCGGGATTGACCATCTATTCAGGGTAAGCTCATCTAATTTGGTATAAATTGTACTTGACAAAAAAACAACTATAGAAAACGTGGTATTCACGTATT
>NZ_JAUBPO010000274.1:0-1485 GCF_036700785.1 Microcoleus sp. S28C3
CAATACGGTTTACTTAAGGTCGAACAAGTGATAAACTATATATGATATACAAAAAGTAAATCAAGTATAGTGCCGTACAAAAAATTATTATTAGAATCTCCCAAGCTCAAAAGTAGCGATGTATTCAAAGCAATAGAGGTAGCAATTCCATCAACAGAAATAGAAGCAGCTATTCTCAAAGCAAAAGCCCAAGAAAAACGGCATCGTGGGCTACCATCACAACTGGTAGTGTGTCTAATCATAGCAATGAGCTTATGGTCAAAAGACTCGATGCGGGACGTACTAAAAAATCTGATTGATGGACTTAATAAAGTCTGGTTGAAAACTGGCAAATTCTGGAAAACTCCCTGCAAGGCAGCTATTACTAAAGCCCGAAAAAGATTAGGACCTTCTGTAATGAGCCAGTTATTTCATCAGTTGGTACGACCAATGGCTACAACTGAAACAGTGGGAGCTTTTCTGAATGGATTGAGAGTTGTAGCAATAGATGGAACCTGCTTAAATATCCCAGACAGTGACGAAAATGCCAGAGTTTTTGGCCGTCCAGGTAGCCGTCCAGGTACAAGAGCTGCTTTTCCCAAAGCTAGATTAGTTATTTTAGTAGAAGCAGGAACACACTTAATATTTGATGCTTTAATATGCCCATACAAGATGGGAGAAAGAGTCAGAGCATTAAGGTTATTACGCTCAGTTACTAAAGAAATGTTGTTAATGTGGGATAGAGGCTTGCATTCATATGCGATGGTGTCAGCCACGCTCAGCAAGGGTTCTAACTATTTAGGACGAATTCCGTCAAATGTTAAATTCCTCAACGAAACACAACTAGAAGATGGTTCTTACTTAAGTTTTATTAATCCCCCAGGCAAATTCAGAAAACAAGGATTTAAACCAATCCAAATTAGAGTAATTGAGTACAGGATTGAAAACTTAAACGACCCAACAGCAGAAATTAAGTATCGTTTAATTACAAGTTTATTGGATTCTCAAAAATTCCCGGCAAAGTTATTAGCTGCCGAATATCATCAACGTTGGGAAGTGGAAAATACAATTGATGAATTCAAAGTACATCTCGGGGAAAGAAAAACTCATGTTCGCTCTCAAAGACCAAGAGAAGTAGTACAAGAAATTTATGGCCTATTATTAGGACATTGGGCTGTGCGGTCATTAATTTGTCAAACAGCGCATAGTGCAGAAATTTCCCCATTAAGTATTTCTTTCACGGGTACATTACGAGTTATTCGTCGTGCTGTTCCAAGATTTCAGCGATTAGAATCACAGGAAATCCCTTTTTTTTAACTTGGCTGAATTTGGAGATCCTTGATGCAACTTTGCCGCCAAGAGTTCAGAGAAACAACCCAAGAGTTGTCAAAAAACCTGTTTCAAAGTTTAAATCCAAAAAAGTCAAACACAGAGGTACTGGAATAAAAACTAATCCTCCTATTTTTAAAATCTTAAAGCCTCCCAAGCCTTAAGTAAACCGTATTG
>NZ_JAUBPO010000012.1:0-89735 GCF_036700785.1 Microcoleus sp. S28C3
GCCGCTTTTACCAACAAGGTATGCGGGCTGCAACCCTTATACAGTCTATCTCGTAGACCTCTTTGTCACCCCCCCAGGAAATAGACAGATCCTTCTAACTCCCAATGAGGTAAATTTCTGTAAGTAACTTTTAATTGAGCATCTCTGAGTTTAAGCGGCAGACTAGAACCCTGTCCCACAAAAAGCTGATATTGACCTGTGGGGTGGGCATCTTTCCCGCCCAAATCCTGATTGCTTGCCTGACTCAAATTTTCGCGAATCATATGACTAAGTACAACCGCAACTTAGTATAAAATAGCCTAAAAAAAGCAAAATCTCAATACCCTTACCGATGATTTTTGTAAAGTCTTTAAGCCTTGTGGGGTGGGCATCTTGCCCACCCCAAATATGCAAGTTAAATGGTCACAACTCCTCTCATCTTCAAAATCTTCTCTGCCGCACTTTCAGATACCGGCATCACCGATAACCGATTGCCTTTCCTCACCAGCAAAATCTCATCAGCGCTAAACTTTTGTTTCAGTTCATCCAAAGATATTAACTTAGCAAATTCCTCAACAAACTCAACTATCACAGTTTGCCAGCGAGGAGAATCAAACGGCGATTTTGGATCGTAATATTCGCTATTCATATCGAACTGACTCGGGTCAGCAATTTCAGTTTCCACGACACGCGCTAACCCGACAATTCCCGGTATTTTAGTATTAGAATGGTAAAAAAATACTAAGTCTCTCCGACTCATTTCTCGCATAAAATTGCGCGCTTGATAGTTGCGAACGCCATCCCAAATGGAAGTGCGATCGCCCTTCAAGTCCGCAATACTGTAAACATCGGGTTCCGACTTCATCAGCCAATAATTCATAGAATATCTTTCCGCTTCTGCAACCACAGAGTCAACATCAAATAAACAAAAATATGCACGCACAAAATACCCCAGTTCAAACCCAAATTTTCCCACGTTGGATCGTAAACAGGAGTAGGCTCAAAGGGCTGAGGAAGTATGCTGCCGTCCGGTAATGTAGTAGGTGCGGGAACCATCCCATTCACATTAACTAAAGAGCCGTAAGCACCCACAGACCAGCGGCTTAACATCAGCCAAGAAAACTTGCTCGCCACACCTTCCATCTTAAACAAAACTCCCGAAAAAATAATCTGAGGCAGCAATAATAGAGGCAAAGCACTGTTAGCTTGAGAGCTATTTTTAACAAGCGCAGAAACGACTAATCCGAGACTTATGCAGCTCATTAAAGTTAGGAATGTGGTAATACTTGCTCCCACAGGCCAGGAAATAAAACTCGGTTCGGGGGATTTAAAGGCACTCAGAATAACTCCTACCATTAACAGCGTTTGCAATACTGCCAAACCGGAAAGTATGAAAAATTTTGAACCTAAATAAGCAAACAATCCTAAATTTACCAAACGTTCGCGCAAATAAATAGCAGATTCTTTTACAATTTCTTGCAGAGAAGTTGCCAGTCCCACCCAAATAGCCGCGCAGGTAAATACAAACAAAACTCTGAGCGCTAAAGGTGCTAAAGTTGCCTCCGGCGCTCCAATTAACGGGTCTTTGTCTCTGACGGCCAACCGCAGCAAACTAATGCCGCTCGGCGCTGTTAAAAGAGCCAAACTCAAGTTAACTAAGTCGCGGGAAATAAGCTGAAAATAGCGCTGGGCGAGCAAAACGAGTTGTTTTACAAAAGATACAGATTTTGGCACAGAAGGTGCAGAGGGTGTTTTTCCACCGGGGTTGCCGATGCTGAAGTGGTTGACAATATAGCGCTGATAGTAGGGAGATTGTTTAAACTTTTCCGCCCAGATTAAAACGTTGTTTTCTCCTGTTTCTAATTCGTTGTAAATGTCTGCAAAATCGCCAGTTTTGACATCGAAAAAATCGAGCGCTTCCCTAGGCGGGCCGAAGTAACAGAGGCGTCCGCCGCGACCCATAAAAACGATACGATCGCACATCGTGATATTTGCCGTCGCGTGAGTCACCAGAATCACCGTCCGGCCTTGATTTGCCAACTTTCGCAGCAGTTGCATCATCTTCTTATCCAAACCCGGATCTAGTCCTGAAGTCGGTTCGTCTAAAAAGAAAAGTTTCGGGTCTGCTAACAGTTCAACTCCGATGCTGACCCGCTTCCGCTGTCCGCCGCTAAGCTGTTTTACTAAAGCCTTGCGGCGGTGAGTCATTTCAATATCTTCTAAAGTTTTTGCGACTACCTGATTGACATCTGTATCGGGAGGTAATCGCAATTTAGCTGCATAACTCAAGACTTCTTCTACTTTTAAATCTGCGTGAACTATATCATCTTGAGGCACGTAACCGATTTGATTGCGGTAAATATTGAAGTTTTGGCGCAGGTTATCGCCGTTGAGAAACACAGCGCCGTTAGTAGTTTTTTCAATGCCTAAAAGCGTCCGCATTAAAGTAGATTTTCCCGCACCGCTACCGCCGACTAAAGCCACAAACTGCCCCGGTTCGATCGCCAAAGTGATGCCATCCAAACGCTTTGGAATCACCAGACTGTCAGCATCCAAACGAATTTGATTGCCGGAGTCTTGCATCTCCAACTCACCGCTGCGGTAAGTTAGAGTAAACGGGCCGATCCGAATTGCATCTCCATCGGACAATTGTACGGAATTTGTGACTCGCTGACCGTGCACAAAAACCCCGTTAACGCTGTGGTCTCGCAAAATATAATTGCCGCGACTGTCTTGGTCAATTGTGGCGTGGCGTCTAGAAACAAGCGGCGCATCTAATTGCAGCGAAGCGTTTGGATCGCGGCCCAACAAAACCGACCGATTCTTAAGAAGAATTGACTGCTTGCTAGGGACAGCAACCTGATTCGCCAGCGGATTAAAATAACTCAGCAAAACTTGATTTTGAGGATCGAGACCGATTTTAATTTCTGTACCGTCTTTCAGACAATAACCGTCATTGGGAGTGATGCGAGTGCGATCGACAAATAAGCCATTAGTGCTCGGTCGCTGCCCGTCACCGTCGTAAATCCAGTAATTATCCCCAATTTGGCGCAAAACAGCGTGAACGCCGGAAACTGCCCGCCAAGCATCGGGAATGACTAAATCAGCACGAGTGCGATCGCGCCCCAATACGTGCTGCTGCTGTTTTAACTCTAACTGTAAAACCTCCCCTTGATTGCTTAATACTAAATACGGTCGATCGCTTAAAGCAGTCAGTTGTCCTATATTGCCTGTCATACTTCAATCGCGGTTTTTGCACTCACTTTTGTCAGCATATCAAAAGTAGGACAACAATACACTTATATTAAGCAAGTCTACTTACCAACAACCGACAAACTGCGAAGCCGATTAATTGCCGCCGCCAATTCAAACCGTCGAAACATGGCAAAATCCCCTTCAGGAAAAGGCGATAAAATATTCATCCCCTGCGCGTCAATATCTGCCATAACCAAATCTATGATTTCCGACAAAGTGCGTTTCCCGTCCGTGTATTGCTGCTTAGCATAAACCATTGCCGCAGCGATCGCCCTTAACTGTCCGCTGTCCACAATTTGCTCAACAGCACCCAAATCAATCTCCTCAGTTCCGAAAGCCAATTCATCAACATCCCGCACCTTCACCCGCACATCTCGCCGTCCCCGACTCGGATCTAAACTAGCAGGAACCGGCACTCTTTGAGTAATCTCACCAAAATATTCTCCCCCTTCAGCAGCACGGCTAATCGAGTAATTATTAGCAATCTCTTTAGCTTTTTCAGTCACGTTATCTGCTTGAAAATTATCCATTGCAATCACAGTATCCGCCACATCAAAATAATCGCCGCTTCCCCCCATTACTAAAATAGTCGATACGCCATAATCCGCATACAATTGTCTCACTTTATCAATAAACGGCGTAATCGGTTCCTTATTCTTGGCGATGAGTTCTTGCATTCGGCGATCGCGAATCATGAAATTCGTCGCCGCCGTATCCTCATCCACCAATAAAACAGGCACTAAATCCCCTTCTGAAATAGCGACTAATTCCGTCTCTAAAACAAAAGACTGAGCTTCTTCCCTCTTCCCTCTTCCTTCTTCCTTCTTCCCTCTTCCCTCTTCCTTCTTCCTTCTCCCCACTTCCAAAGCCTCAATAATATTAGCAGCTTGCGACGTGCTACCGCTCGCATTTTCAGTATAAAATTGTGCAGTATCTCTACCTTGTGGCAAGTGGTTAATAAAAGGCGAAATATCAACTCCCGCCACACTTCTGCCATCTTCCGCCCTAATTTTAACCGCCGCCGGATTACTCACCACAAATTCCCGGCCATCTCCCGGAATTCGGTTGTAAACTCCCAGCTCAATCGCCCTGAGTAAAGTTGATTTGCCGTGATAGCCGCCGCCAACAATCAAAGTAATGCCAGTGGGAATACCCATACCGGAAATTAAACCGCGATTCGGACAATTCAAGTCAACTTTTAACGACGGTGGCGACTGAAAAGCCACAGCATTATTTAACAAAGGACTGTTGTCAACACCGCTGCGGCGGGGTAAAATAGAACCGTCAGCCACAAACGCAACTAATCCTTTTTCAGCTAACTGTTTCCGCAGCCAGTCAGCATCTTCTACAGTTTCAACATGACGGCGACATTCAGCAGCATTTAAGTTAGCATACTCCAGAGATTTGCTGACAATTTCCGGGATATCTTCGCACAGCATTTCAGCAGCTTGTCGCCCTAAAATACTACGTCCACTCGCTGGAAGTCCGACGGCAAATCGCAGTTCAACTCCTCCTAAATCTTCAAGATCGGATGTATTTGAGGAAATGATAAATGCGGAAGTTCGTTCTAAAACTTCTTGTCCGAAGCGAGTCACTGCAATCATACCACTTTTCCCTGTGCCGCGTTTGCTGCTGATGCTGTAGGCTGCTTTGTCAAACTGGCGAGTTAGGTAATCTCTGAGGGCTATTTCTCGACTGCGAGAGTGGAAAAGTTGACAAGGAATTTGAGCAATGTTGGGGGGAACTCTGACTCTAAATTTACTGGGAGAAGCAAACGGATCTCCCTGCACGTAATCAATAATTAATGTGAATTCAGAAAAGTCGTAGTTACCTTGAATGTCTTTGTAGGCTTTGTAACCTCGATTATCTAGTTGCAATAAATGCCGTTGCAGACTTTCTTTGTTAATCATTTGTTATTAGTTATTTGTTATTAATTAATTTGTTATTAGTTATTTTAGCTGCTTCCTAGGCTCTGCCTGGGAACCGATGTCCAGAGGGTCTGCCTCGCTTGCTTTGAGTGGGAAAATCGGAGGCAGAGCCTCCGGATATGCGTTAGCAGGCAGAGCTTGGTAAGAAGTAGATTACCAATTAGCGAATTTGCAATAATTTAGCAGTAGCATTAACAACAATTTGAGCAGAACCGGCGAAAAAAGGTCGATCGATAGTTGCTAATGTATCGCTAGATTGGTGATAGTGGGGCGATCGCAAATTTGCAGTATCCGTCACCAACACAGCACCAATCCCTTTATACCAGAAAGGCGCGTGGTCGCTCCGCAAAACATCGGGAGTCAGCAACCCTTTCAGGGGAACCGGCAGCGCCACCACCGGCGGCAAATCGGCTTTTCCAGACTCCGCAAAACTTTTCAACAGCAGCGGATGTTCCGCATCCCCAATCACAGCGATAAACTCGCCTTTGTCGGGAGATTTTACCCCCGATGCTTCTAGAAAAGGTTGCGCTGTCAATCCTTCGGGATATTGCTGGCATCCGGACGTGCGGCACGCATAACCTACCATATCGAGGACGATCGCTCCCTGCAAATTTTTTAACCGCGCCTCGCTACCAGTGAATGCTAAACTGCCTAAAAGTCCGATTTCTTCCCTGTCGAAAAATGCTACTTGCAATGTCCGAGGTGTGGGGCGGGAACCCAGCAATCTTGCTACTTCTAAAACTACAGCAACTCCCGTCGCATTGTCGTCAGCGCCTGGGGAGTTTGGCACAGTATCGTAGTGTGCTGCGACTAAAATTGAACCTGCGTTTGAGTCAGTTCCTTTTCTCTCAGAGAAAACGTTGATTCCGCGATCGAACGACTGCAAATCCGGGGAAAATCCTAATGTTTGCAGTTGTTGGGAAATGTAGTCTCTAGTAAAAGAGCGAGATCGTTCTCCCTCGCGTTCTCCTGCTAAAGTTTCGACGTGTTTCCACAACCGGGACTGGTCAATTGGGGGCAAAGAAAAAGCATCATTTTCAGCAGGAGGCGGTAAGGGAGAAGGATTTTGGGAAGTGTGGATATTGCGATCGATCGAAACTTCGGGTACAGCCGACAACCGTTGCCACGAGTGAGAACCCCAACCCGCAACCGTCACCGCAACCAGAATAAATAGCGCTATCCAAATCAATTGTTTCATCAGTAAGTCTATTTGAGATTTTAGACAAAGCTTACGCACTCCTCACTCTCATAAACCGCGTTTTTTAGAGGGAGTCCGGGCTGCAACGAAGTTTTCTCGTACAACCCAGTTAATGCGTCCAGGACTGTTAGATTTTATATTTTATATTGACACCATAGTTAAAAATAAACCTGTTTCAAAAAATGAGACTCAAATTTTTTAACATTAGCTACAGCTAAGGCAGAACCAGGTTGTATACTTTTTGATTACAAGATAATAACCTAGGTAAAAACCTTTGAATTTCGCCGTCGAATATCTTGCTTATTGGAGCCTTCGACGGCGACATCCAACCCTACTAATTTACCTTTAAAATTCACAGTTTAACACTACTTTTTTTCCCACTCAATCTCCTTATTTTCCAATATCAACCCGCTGCTGCTGGGGAAAGCATAAGGAATTGTTTTTGCCGAAAATTCAACTATTTGAGTGGGTTGTTGAAACCACTCGGAATAACTGGGATTGAGTTGATCGTACAGTGCTTTTAAAGCTTGGATCTCTGCTTCTAGCTGCGCTGCTGCTTGATTGATTCTGCGAGCTTGTGCTTGCAATCGTTTTTCCCCAGTTTGAACGTGGTTTTCTACTTCTTGCCAGTGCTGTCCAGCCAGCAAGTTTTCTAATTCACCTTGTTTGTAATTGAGTACAGCCTGTTTTTGTTGCAATTGCTTTTCAATAATTTTAGTCTCTCGGTCAATCTCCTGGATTTGCTGCAACCACTGCTCCCCAAAAGCAGCATTTTGCTGGTGGAACTCGGCAATGGCCTCAGGAGTATTATTCTTGGGAAAACTGACTGCCACTCGGCACTCAGAGCGCTGTACGCTAAGTTGGTCCCGCGACTCTTGCAGGGCGGCAACTTCTGCTTGCAGCGTGCGGACTTCTTTTTGGAGTTCTGGGATCGTCTGACTCATTGGTTCAATTAGTGGGTGTCTGCATCGATTTTAAGCTAATTGTTTATTTTTATAACCAATCCCAGCCGCCTCCTTGGAGGAATTATCTAATTTTAGCGCGCTTAGGGCCGGTGTCTGAGCATAATGGCTGAGAATTTGTGGCACAATGGCTGATGACACATTTTAACTTAAGATTAAAATGATAATTATTTACGAACACCAATATTTGGTTGTAAAATCAAATTCAGCCCATAACGTTGGATATGTTTTGTTGTTTACCTCAAGTTAAGAGCGAGTGTGTTCAGGTTTTCTACAGCGCAAAAGCATCTATTTAACATTAGGAACAGGAGCAAATGAAAATTAGATATCGATTAATTTTGGCATCTTTAACTGCTGCTATTTTTGGTGTGGAATGTTGCATTAATGCAAAAATATTGCTGCCAAGTGTAGGGGATAGAGACGGCCGCGCTCTAGGAGAAAGTTTGGTTGCGCCTGAGAAATTTAGCTATTTGCGATCGGCATCTCACCCTCCTGCTTCTGTAAGCGCCGACTTATTTTTAGGAAAATTATCCCGCATAGAACCAGTAAATTTACCCAGCAACAATTTTATACAATCTGAGGAAATTCCTGAAAAAGAGCGTAGTTTTAAGTTAAAAATAATCGCTTATCTAGCTGTTATTTCTGTAGTAATCTCCTTATTAATTAGGACGAATAGAGTAAATATCTTATCCAAAGCTATCGGGTTAATCAAAACGAAGTCTGAAACAGGGAAAGACAAGTTACCAGAAGGAGAAAAAGTGTTGCCTCCAAAAAAAGAACAGGATATCTGGGATACTATTACCACAATGACCCAAGATTTGCAGCAAACTGCCGAATATGCCCTCGATATTTGCGAGGAAATGAACGTCTCGATAATTGCGACCACCCCGGGCGGTCATATTCTGTCGTTAAACCAAGCTACCTGTAAACTTTTGGGATACTCTAAAAAAGAGTTGTTAGGCAAACCAATAACCGAACTTTTTAATAAAACTGAATTACCTACGCCCGAGTTAGAATCAACAAATTTAACAACCGCAATTTCTGTCTGTAACATAGAAAAAGTCTATTTTTCCAAACATGGAAAAAAAATAATTGTACTGCTTTCTATTTCCACTATTCGCAACGGCAAAGGCGAGGTCAGCGGCCAGTTGTACATAGCACAAGATCTTACCGACAGCAAGCGGGCTGAAAGAAATTTGCGGCGCAGTGAAAAAAAGTTCCGGCAACTGATAGAAACTGTTAATGCAGCAGCATTGATCTATCACGGCAGACAGTTGCGCTATGTCAATTCTCAGACAGAAGCTCTGACTGGATATACTCGCAAAGAATTGCTAGGGTTGGATTTATACGACTTAATTCATCTAGATTTTATAGAAATAGTTAAAAACTGGGGTAAATGCAGCCAGCCACCAGCAAGCGCCGGCTCAAAATATGAAATAAAAATTCTCACGAAAACAGGAGAAGCCCGCTGGATTGAAGCAACTGTAGATATTATTAAATTTGAAAGAAAAACGTCAATATTAATTACAGCGTTTGACATCAGCGATCGCAAATTAGCAAAGTTAGAACTAGAAACATCTATTTCCTTGCTTCAGGCAACCATTGAATCAACAGCAGACGGCATTCTGGCGGTTGACGGCCAAGGAAAAGTTGTCAGCTTTAACCGTAAGTTTGCCCAAATGTGGCGGTTGCCAGATTTCCTGCTCGATTTGAGAGATAACAACCAAATTTTGGGTTTCGGAATCAACCAGTTAAAATACCCGGAAATCTTTCTCAACCGCGCTAAAGAATTGTCCGAGCGCCCGGCAGCAGAAAGTTTCGATATCATCGAATTTAAAGATGGCAGAATCTTGGAACGCTACTCGCTGCCACAGCGCACGGGAGGC
Source organism: Microcoleus sp. S28C3 (assembly GCF_036700785.1). Taxonomy (NCBI): domain Bacteria; kingdom Bacillati; phylum Cyanobacteriota; class Cyanophyceae; order Oscillatoriales; family Microcoleaceae; genus Microcoleus; species Microcoleus sp. S28C3. The sequence continues at coordinate 9,209 of NZ_JAUBPO010000012.1, forward strand.
CAAATTACTGGTCGAGTATTCAGCTTTCGGGATGTAACGGAACGCGTGCAATCCGAAGACAAGCTGCGCAAAAGCGAAGAACGCTTTCACCTGCTGACGCGGGCGACCAATGATGCAGTATGGGATTTTGATTTATTAAAAAATGAGTATTGGTTGAGTAAAGAGTTTGAAAACGTTTTTGGATATAAACTCAACGAAACTCAGACGATAGAATTAGAATCCTGGTGGCTAAATATTCATTCTGAAGAACGAGAAAAAGTGATGTTAAGCTTCAATGAAGCAATGAACTCAGACGCTCAATGTTGGTCAGAGGAATACAGCTTCCACCGTGCAGGCGGGGGATATGTTTTTGTGCTCGATCGCGGGTATATCATCCGCAATGAAAGTGGCAAAGCAGTAAGGGCGATCGGCACGATGATGGACATCACTCAGCGCAAGCAAGCTGAAGAAATTATCCGCTATCAAGCTGTTTACGACCAACTCACCGGTTTACCGAACCGGATACTTTTTAACGAGCGGCTGCTGGCGTCATTAAAAAAAGCTAAAACAACAAAAAAAATGCTAGCTGTGATGTTTTTAGACTTAGACAGATTCAAAAAGATTAATGATACACTAGGTCACGCTGCGGGCGATCGCCTGTTAGAAGGTTTTGCCGGACGCATCAGCGACACTTTGCGATCGACTGACACGGTTGCCCGCTGGGGAGGCGACGAATTTACCGTACTGCTTCCCGACATCAATTGCTTAGAAGATGCAGTTAAAACAGCTCAAAGAATACTCAACAATTTAAAGCCAGCATTTAAACTAGAAGAACAGGCGTTTCACGTCAGCAGCAGCATCGGCATAGCCCTTTATCCGGATGACGGTGAAGATGCCGAAACTTTAGTCAAAAATGCCGATGCCGCCTTGTACCGCGCTAAAGAAAAGGGAAGAAATAACTATCAGTTATATACTTCAACAATTAATCCCCAAGGCAGCCAGTTGCTAACTATAGAACACAGGCTGCACGAGGCTCTAGAAAAAGGAGAATTCGAGGTTTTCTACCAGCCAAAAGTCAACATCACTACTTGGAAAATTCAGGGTATGGAAGCCCTCCTGCGCTGGCAACATCCAGAATTAGGTTTAGTTACTCCCGCTACATTTATCCCGATCGCCGAAGAGAACGGACTAATTGTATCCATTGGGGAATGGGTGCTGCAAACTGCCTGCACTCAAAATAAAGCTTGGCAGGATGCTTTGCAGCCAGATTTGCGGGTAGCAGTCAACGTTTCGGCTCGGCAGTTCCAGCAATTTAATTTATTAGAAATGGTAGCGAACTGCTTGGAAAAAACTGGTTTAGCACCCAAGTATTTAGAGTTAGAAATTACTGAGACTACAGCAATGCAAGATGTGGATTATACCACAACTGTTCTGAGGGAATTGCAGAATATGGGAGTGCAGATTGCGCTGGACGATTTCGGCACGGGTTATTGTTCTTTAAATTATCTCAAAAAGTTTCCCTTGAATATCTTAAAAATAGACAGGTCGTTTGTCAGCGAACTGACGACCGATCCGTGCGAACGGGCGATCGCCAATGCTGTAGCGACCCTGGGGCGAGATTTGAACTTGAGTGTTGTAGCCGAAGGAGTAGAAACTAAAGAGCAGTTGGAGTGTTTGCGATCGCTCCACTGTCAAGAAATTCAGGGTTATTATTTCAGCCCTGCACTATCAGCCAATGATGCTAGCAAGCTATTGGTAAATTCTCAGTTGCGACAAGTAAAAACTGCATGATACTTATCGGTGAGGGCGATCGGGTTTTAAGATTATTGAATGTTTAATTTTATGTATGAAAGTATATTAAGTGCGCGAGTAAAGGAGAGTGTCACGATCCAAATCAACCAGCGAAAACTAATCTTTCGAGGAATACCTCAGCTATCAAGACAATACCGACAACCGCTACGAATTGATTGATGGAAAGTTAATCGCGCGGCCGCCAGAATTAGAACCAAATACCGCTATTGCCAACTATTTATTTTTGGTGCTAGTTAAGGTTGGCATCCCTTGGCGGCTCATCAAAACGCATAACTGCGAAATCCAGGTTCCTATCTTGCGGGGCGATGCAGCTAACCGCTATCTCGACTTGGTAATTCTCACCGCAGAGCACATCCCCCTGACGGCAAACAGGCTGACTTTCACCCTCAATATACCTGCCCCTCAGTTGGTAGTTAAGGTCGTCAGTCCCGGCAGAGTCGGGAACGGGAGTACGATCCTCTTCGAGGGCTTCGCCAACGCAAACGAGCTCAGTCCTCCGCCTGTGGCATCCCGGAGTATTGGATTGTTGACCCCTTTCTCTCACAAGCGTTAAATAGGTGAAAATCCAAGCAAACAAATTAACGCCAAGCTCGATCAATTATCCTAAGAAAGCCGATTTGACTGAGTTTCATCAGCAAGCAATTGGGATGCTGATTCCCGTCTTGCCATCAGCCACCGTCTGCGTTTCCAATTCACCAAACCAGTGATTAATAAAACGGTGGGTATAAAACCGATGAATACATAGAGAATGCGAGTATAAATTCCGCCGAAAAGACCGAAATGAAGAGTACCGATCGCAATCATAAACTTGAACATAGGCGGCGGTTCTACAACCCGATTGACATTCAACACTTTCCCGCTGTATCGGTTCAATTCTACGTTACTCAAAGCAAATCGAATTGACTCGTGAGCAAGTTGCTTGCTAACCGTAATTTTTTCAGCTTGATGTTCGTCAAAAACTACATAAGTCGTTTTTCCATCCGGCATAGCTGCATCAGCTTTGCGTAATAGTTCGCTTAAAGCTACCGGTTGTTTGGCAGGAGGTAATACTTTTGCAACTTGCGGAGGTTGATTGAATGCAAATAGCAGGGCAAAGCCTGAAAGCATGGCACCTGTCGCAGCCAGAATCAGTAAAAATGTACTTGATAAAATGCCTCCGACTTGATGGATGTCGTAACTTAATAACGGTAGTGGCGCCGTTGTGCGAACTGTAAAGCCTCTTTTCAATTTTCGCCAACCAGTCCACAACATTGTCCCTGTAATTACGATTAGTAAAAATAGCAAACCCGTCACGCCGACAATCACCGATCCTACTTTACCAAGGGCTAATTTGGAGTGCAAATTGTAGATAAATCCCATTAGCGATCGCTCCCATTTTCTCACCCCTAAAACCTTAGCCGTGTAGGGATTGACAAATGTATCTAGGTTTTCCCCGTCTTTGGCTTTTATTGTTACCTGATAGCTGCCATCCGGCGTTTGAGGAAAGCGAATCGACTCTAGAGGGAAGTCAGGATAAGCAGCTTGAACTGGCGCAACTATGTTATCAAGGGATACTAGTTTTGCTTGGGGAACAACTCGCATTAAAGATGGGTTAATTCTGCGATCGAGTTCTTGGTGAAAGACAATGGCGCTACCTGTCAAACTAATGATACTTAGTAATAGCCCGATTGCGATCGCAATCGCACCATGTATTGTTACTATTGGTTGGCGAACTTTCATATTTTTTCACTCTTTATTTAGATAAAAAACGTATTTAGCGGTAGGTTAATGACACTAGCTGTGAGATTTTAAACGGCGATAATTAGCCATCAAAACTATACGGAAACCGTGGACTCTGCCTCTGTTAAGCTAATGGTCATAGCAGGTATTGGGTTCAGTTCTGAGTTAACCATTCTAAGAGCGTTGGCGGAGGCCAAATGCGTCCGCCCTCGCGCCGTGCTTAAAATGCCTTTGTTAGCGTTACTTCGCACTGCTCAGCTTTCAGGCCGTGCAAAATATTAGAAAGAAAAACCACGTCACTCACTCTCCTTTGCCACATTTTGTTTTGCCGCCACCGCAATAAGTCGCAAACCAAGGACTGAATTTAGCCGGATCTTCTTTATCGTTGGTTATATTCACAAGCGTTGCAAAGCTAGATGGCTTACTGGCATACCGAAAGTGCATATGTATTGGTTCGCCATTTAATTCACCGTGCGGCGGGACGAAACTCAGATACTGGAACTGATTGCAGCCTGGATCTTGCTTTTCCTGTTTCGCTAACTCAAATAAATCCCAAGCTACTTTGTACTCTTTGTAATACTTGGAATCGGGAGTTGCACCCATGTAGACGTACTGGCAGTTGCGCGCGATCGGTTTTTTACCGGCTGCATCTGCGTAGAAGCTGAATTTCTCCATTTTCTCGATATCAATGCGTTTGGGATTGCGCGGATCTTTGACAGAGTTCTGGTGTTCTGCGTTGAGATTAAACACGCCATTAAATCCTAAATAAGGGACTTTGTAGGCATTGAGGGAGAGAACCTGAGTTGTTACAGGCGACGGGGGCACGATTTTCTGGGGCGCTTGCGGGGCTGTCTTTTCAGAGGTGCTAGAAGCGTTTGTCGGGGCTGCCCCGTCGGCCGGTTTAGTCGCTTCAGGTATATCTGATGCGGCTTGACAGGCGATCGCCACTACCGCAGTTAAAGCTAGAATTGTTTTGAGTTGAAATCGTTTCATGGATATCTCCTTGTAGAAAATTTAGAGTGCGATCGAGTCGCTGCCAACTCGCAAAATAACTCTCAAAACTGTATGGAAAATGAAGCAATTACTGTCAGTGGTTCACCAAGCTGATTGCTGGACGAGCGGCTATTTCGGACAGATTCAATGTAGTCGATATCGAACAAATTTTTGATGTTGATAGAAGCTCGCCAATTATCCCGCTGATAAAAAACAGCAGCATTGGGAACGAAATAACTACTTGCTTGAAAGCTGTTAGCTAAATCCCCTTGTCTTTCGCCAACAAAGTTGAATCCAACCCCAAAACCTAAACCCTGCAAATTGCCGCTTTGAATTTCATAAGTTGTCCACAGACTAGCGCTGTGTTTGGGAACATTAAACAATCTGTTGCCAACCAGAGATCGGTCTGTATCTGCTGTAACTTCCGCGTCAGTGTAGGCGTAAGCGGCAATCACATTCCAACCGGGCAAAATTTGTCCGGCTACGTCTAATTCAACTCCTCGACTCCGCTGTTCCCCAGAGGCAATTGAAGACAAAGGATTATTCGGATCGGCTACAGCAACGTTTTGTTTTGTAATGTCAAAGTATGCCAAAGTAGCAAGTAGCCTTCTGTCGAGCAACTCAGCTTTGACACCGACTTCGTACCCCGATCCTGTTTCGGGTTCGATGAGACCGCCGCCGGATGTTGTTTCCGAACCCGGATTGAAAGATCGCGAATAGCTGGCATAAAGAGAAAGTTCTGGGATGGGTTGATAAACAATCCCTACACGGGGGGTAAAATCATCGTAATTTTGAGTTGTTTCGCTCGCATCTGGGTTGGAAGTACCCGGAATTACTCGGTTTTTTTGCTCTGCGGTGTCATAGCGAAGCCCTGCTAGCAGCTTTAAATTCTCGAAAATTGAAATTTGATCTTGCACGTAGAATCCATATCGGCTTGTCTCTACATCATTCCCACCAAAGCCAGCTAGTGTACCCTCGTCTGGTTTGGGAACTTGACCGTAAACCGGATTGAAAATATCGAGGGGAATTGCTGTTTCAAAATCCCCTACTGAGAAAATTCTTTCATCGTTGTAACTGATGTCTGCACCGAAAATGAGAGTGTGGTCGACTGAACCTGTAGCAAATTCGCCAACGAAGTTTGTTTGGAGGGCGTAGTTTTTATTTTGCCCGTCTTGAGAAGCCCAGAAGCGAGTAACGGTGCCAGTTTCTTCATCAAAGTCAAATGGAAGAGCGAGTACGTTGTAATCGTAGTTGTAGGATGAATAGCGAAACGCATTCCGCAACTTCCAGTTCTCGCTGAAACGGTGCTCGAAATTGTAGGCAACATCGAAGTATTGGGTTCCTATCATCTCATCACGTTCGCCGCTAATACGATCGCGCGGAACGTCAACAATCCGATTGCCAAGAACAGGCAGTCCATCATCAGGATCTAGCTTATCATCGATGTATTCTAGGGAAACTGTCAAGTCGGTGCGATCGCCAATTCTCCAGGTAAGTGTTGGCCCAATAAACAAGCGCTCGTCGTTTTGTTCGTAGCCTCGAAAATTCTCAGTTGTTTGGTACAATCCGTTCAGGCGGTAAAGCAGGTTGCCATCTGAGGTTAAGGGGCCGGAAATGTCAAAGCGGGGGCTGACAAAATTCCTGCTTCCGAGTTGCAGTTCAGCTTCGTAGAAAGGTTCTGACAGCGGTTTTTTGGATACTAAGTTAATTAAACCCCCCGGTTGAATTTCGCCATACAATATTGAAGCCGGCCCTTTAAGAACTTCAACGCGATCGAGGTTGGCGACTTCTGGAATAGTTTGAAAAGAACCGTACTGCCTAAACCCATCTCGCAAGATAGGAGCATTGTTAAAACCTCGAATGCCGAAAGTGCTGCCTCGGCCTGTAGAGCTTCCGCCGTATGTGACACCGCTAACGTTGCGCAATGCTTCTTCGATTCGCACGACTTGTTGATCTTCAATCACGTCTTGGGGGATAATTTGAATTGACTGAGGAATATCGCGAATTGGCGTGTCGGTGCGGGTGGCGGAGGAAGCATTGGGGATGACATAGGGAGTTTGCTGACGGGCGGTGACTGTGATATTAATATCTTCTTGGGGACTGGGTGTCACGCCTAAAACTAATCCCCGATCGCTGTTTACTACCTCTGATGTCGGTGCTGCTTTTATGCCAGTTACACTCACTTGAATCCGATTGCCTTCCAACTGAGTTACTGTTACGGATGCAATTCCTCGATCGGCACTAGAAGCTTGAAATCCCGCACCTGAAGGTAAAGCTAATTGGGCATTTTCAATATCTGCGATCGCGCTTTTTCCCTCTATTGTGGTCGTAGCTTGCAGCACTTGCCCGTCAGGTGTCTCTAGAATTACTTCTAAACCGCTGGCAGTTGGGTTCAATCGCACGCCCGTTACTTGTACAACTGATTGAGAGATTTTCACAGTATCGTCCAAACCTCTAAAACTCAGTACCGACGGACGCAATAGCCCTTGGGCGCTGGTGCTGGGTTGTTCTATTTCGTCAACTTTAGGAATGGATCTCGTCGGTATTGATAGCCCAGCGGCTACTGGTGGAGGATTGGGGATAGAGGTAGAGCGATCGTCATTGTCAGAAATATTTTGCGTCAACAGGGGATTGGGTTGGCGAAATTCGTCCTCCGCAGTTTGCTTTGTTTCAAGCTTTTCACTTTTAATCGACGACTTCTTAAGGGAGAGTTCTGGCCGTGCCCCAAGAGCGCGATCGGGCAAGGGTTGAGGCAATTCCTCTGACTCGCCCGGACGCTCGAAAGGCGTTGGTGTCTGGCGGCTCGATCGCGATGCTTCAGTTAAGTCCTCTTTAGCAGCGTCAGCCGCCACAGACGGCGCGGTACCAATACTCAGCAGTGCAACGCACGCCAACGGTAAATACAGTTTCATCGGAACACCACACACCGGTAATATTTTTGGGTTGCTACGCAATTAGTAAGGGTCGCGGTCAACAAGCCAGCAGTTTATTGCTAATATTTGCAGTAACTTCGTCGAAATAAAATAACTCTGCTGCCAATGTCAAGTAAATCTGCAACTTTTTTTTGATAAAGCCTATTCCAGGTTTATGAAGTGTAGTAGGGACACGGCTGGGCCCCGTATCCCTAGGAGGATCGAACGGTAGGGGCGTCTACTTCATAAACGTGGAATCTGCTGTAAGTAGCGAGGACTTGAGCTATAAGCTTCGGACTTAAGTCTTGGAGCGGTCTTTCGGCTTAAGTTGACATCTCGTCGTCGGCTCGCTCTAATCAAGAACTAATCTTAATAAGCTCTTGCGACAGAAGCAAGAAAAACTTTTTGAGGAGGAACATAGATCGGGCGATCCAACCCCGCTGGATCCGACTCGCCGGGAAGTCCCCACCTAACATTCCTATAGGTAGGGACTTCCCGGCGGTTTTGTTAAAACTTAAAATAGTGTGCAGAATAACGGACTTGCACCTAAAGACAGAGGAAAATAGCGCTACTCCAACATAAAAGCTTTGTCTATGCAGCCAATTCGCACATTTAACGTTTCCCCCTCGCTACCGACAATTCTCGAACCCCTGCGCAAGCTTGCCTACAATTTGCACTGGGACTGGAACGTCGATACCAAAGACCTCTTCCGCCGCCTCGATCGAGACCTGTGGGACTCCAGCAACCAAAACCCGGTGCTGATGCTCGGAACCATATCTCAAGAGCGACTGCAAGAAATGGCAGAAGACGAAGGCTTCATCGCCCAAATGAACCGAGCCGCCCAGCAGTTAGACGATTACCTCAAAAATCGCGCCTGGTACCGCAAACAGCGCGGCACAGAGCTGCAAGAATGCTATGCTTACTTTTCGATGGAATTCGGCTTAGTTAAAGCCCTACCGATCTATTCCGGCGGTTTGGGCGTGCTCGCGGGCGACCACCTCAAATCAGCTAGCGATTTGGGCTTGCCCTTAGTCGGCGTTGGCTTGCTTTACCAAGAAGGTTATTTTTCGCAGTATCTCAACGCCGACGGCTGGCAGCAAGAACGCTATCCGCTCAACGATTTCTACAATATGCCGCTGCACCCAGAACGCAATCCCGACGGTTCGGAATTGCGGATTGAGGTGGACTATCCCGGCCGCAAGGTGTATGCCCGAATTTGGCGGGTACAAGTGGGAACGGTTCCTTTGTACCTGATGGATACAAATATTGAACCTAACAGCCGCTACGACCAAGATATTACCGACCAACTGTATGGCGGTGATAAAACTCTGCGGATGCACCAAGAAATCATGCTGGGCATCGGCGGCGTGAAAATGCTCAAGGCATTGGGGCTGACAGTTACTGCTTATCACATGAATGAAGGCCACGCGGCTTTCATGGCTTTGGAACGCATTCGGATGCTGATGGAGGAATATCACCTGAGTTTCGTGGAAGCGGAACAGGTGGTGGTTTCGAGCAGTATGTTTACGACTCACACGCCGGTACCTGCTGGGTTTGACTTGTTCGAGCCGGATATGGTGATGCACTATCTCGATCAATATCCCAAGATTTTTGGCTTGTCGCAAGATGAGTTTCTGGGATTGGGCCGCGAGAATACTCGCGATTTGTCCGGGCCTCTAAATATGGCAATTTTGGCTATTAAAATGTCAAGTTTTGTCAACGGGGTGGCGGCTTTGCACGGTGTGGTGTCGCGCCCGATGTTTCAGGGATTGTGGCCGGGTTTGCCGCAGGAAGAAGTGCCGATTACTTCGATTACCAACGGGGTTCACGCTCGCAGTTGTGTGGCGAAGTCTACTCAGGAGTTGTACGATCGATACCTCGGCCCGGATTGGGAAATGACTCGCAAGGACGATCGACTCTGGGACAGGCTGTCGTCGATTCCTGATGAGGAATTGTGGCGGAATCACGAACGCTGTAGATCGGAGTTGGTGGTGTTCGCACGGGAGTGGCTGCAAAAGACTTTGCGCGAGCGCGGTGCGGCCCAAACGGAAATCGAGCGGGCCCGGGAGGCTCTCAATCCCAAGGTGCTGACGATCGGGTTTGCCCGCCGCTTTGCTACTTACAAGCGGGCTACACTGTTTTTGCGCGATGTCGAGCGAATTATGCGGATCATGCGGGACAGCAACCGTCCCGTGCAGTTTGTGATTGCTGGGAAGGCTCACCCGATGGATATTCCGGGTAAGGAATTGATTCGGGATATCGTTCACTTCATCCGCGAGCACGACACGATGAGCTCGATGGTCTTTTTGCCGAACTACGACATTAACGTCGCTCGGATGATGGTGTCTGGCTGCGATGTGTGGCTGAATACGCCGCGCCGCCCCCGGGAAGCTTCCGGGACTTCGGGGATGAAAGCTTCGATGAACGGTTTACCGAATCTGAGCATCCTCGACGGATGGTGGGATGAGGCTGATTATGTTCGTACCGGTTGGCCGATCGGACATGGGGAGTTTTACGAAGATACTAAGTATCAGGATGAGGTCGAGGCGAATGCTTTGTACGACTTGATGGAAAAGGAAGTTGTACCGCTGTTTTACAACCGGGATGATGATGGAATTCCCCGCGGTTGGACGGCGAAAATGAAGGATTCGATTCGCTTGAATTGTCCTTTCTTTAATACTGCTCGGATGGTGAAGGATTACGCGCGGCGGGCATATTTCCCGGTGAGCGATCGATTCCACACCATGACTTCGGATAATTGCGCTCCCGCCAAGGAGTTGTCTCACTGGAAGAAGCACATTCTCGCGAAGTGGAAGGATATTAAAATTGAGGCTGTTGATATTTCCCAGGATAAGGAAGTTAAGGTCAATCAGTCGATCGCTGTTAAATCTCGGATTAATCTGATGGGATTGACGCCTGCGGACGTGCAAGTCGAACTTTATCAAGGTTCGGTTGATGCTAACGGAAATATCATCGGTGGCGTGCCGGTGGTGATGGAGTATTTGGGAGAAGATTCTCACAATACTAGCCTTTATACGGCTGACATTACTTATACTTCTAGCGGCTTGCAAGGTTTGTCGTTGCGGGTTTTGCCGAAGCACGACAATCTCAGCAGTCCTTATGAAGCTGGCGTGATTCTCTGGGCACATTAGTCAGTTGACTGTTGACTGTTGACTGTTGACTGTTGTCATGCCCTATTCTGTCATTCTTCCTCTCGTGTTATCGAAGTTGGGGAATGACGATGTAGCCGGTTGTGCGATCGCCCAATACCAAATTCCGCTCTATTCCCCAGTACCACCAGTGCGCGCCGATATAAGCGCACAGCAAGGCATCTAGCTTGTCTTCTAAGACTTTGAGGGTTGCAACACTGGTGGGGATTTCTAAAGGAATTAAACCGCCAAGGCTCACAGGCATCTTGCCTGTGCCACAAGACAGATTTAGAGAGGGTTCAAGGCTCGGTAAAATATCTATAATATACTGGCAGAGTTTCATCAATTCTAGTTGACGTTCTGCCAGTTTTCCTTTTTTGTATTTGATGATTTTGTCTAATTTAAATAAGTTTATTGTGGCTGGATGGGGATAGACTTCTATTTGATATCTGCCTAATTTTTGAGCTTCTATTATTGGTGCGTGGACAAATCCTCTGGCTTCTAAACTGAGGCCGAATTCGATTGTTTTTTGGGCGAAGGGGCGGGAAAGATTGGCGGGATAGCAGCCGGCGTGGTAGCGCCCGAAGTGTTTGTGGGTGAGTTTGTCTGCTTCGCGCATTCCCGCAGGATTAGGGATGATTGTGGGGGCGTCTACTGCGATTATTGCTGGTTCGGTTGGGGAGACTTGGGTATCGATCCAGGTGAGAATGTCGTTAAGGGATTGTTGGCGATCGCACTCTATTAATTCTAATTGGTTATTTTGCCAATTCAAACAGCACAAACCGCTTGCTCCTGAGCTCCAACCTAAGTCTATGCCGATAAATTTCATATAGTTCTGGACGCACGGGTGGTCAGAAACTGGGTTTTTTTGCCAAATACTTCGTTACAGCCGGCAAAAACCGCAAAAAACCCGGTTTCTTTGGCTTTGATGCGTCCACTCAACTCTTCTCTTGCTTCTCATCCGATGGCGGGGGCTGTTGTTTCATTTCCTTTTGGTGTTCTCTGGCTGCTTGCTCCAAAATGAATGCTGACAAGCTGCTGACTGAACGGCGTTCTTGACTTGCCCACTCTTCAAGGATGTCATAGATTCCATCGGCTAAATAGGTCGCTAAGCGTTTGGTCATCAGAGATTCATTATTTTTTAGTATAAGCCGATCGTAATTGTGCTGTATCTAGACCATCCTGTCGAGTTTGGCTCATTTAAAGCATTTATGTGTGCTGTATCTATGCTATAGTTTCAAAAAGTCAAAAGCCAGCGCTGAACTTTTGCAGGGCCTGCGCTGGCTGATGGTTCCCCAGATACAAGGAGACAATCCACATAATAAGGAGACAATTACTATGGTAAAGCCTGTGAGCGACGGCAGCGAATATAACCGCGGCTATCAACAAGCTGTGAATGATTTTGGCATAACGCAACTGCTGTCGGGTATCCGCAGCTACTCTGATGAAGACTTTGATGCCGATCGCGCGCGCATGACTGGGCCAGAGATCGAAAGCTTTGCGGTGTTTCTGATTCTGCGCGTCGGGGCGAATCTCAAAGGAAGTACGATCGCCGGCTACCTCAACACTCTCAGAAAAGCCAATTCTCCGACGATCGCCGATCGCCCCGCGATCGAACTCAACTCAAATTCGCGATCGAAAACACCTGAAAAGTCAAAGCAGGGCGATCGCAATTCTTGGGCGATCGTCCGAATTTTACCGAATGCGGAGCACTATACGATCGCGCGTTTTGTCAACCGCCAAGATGCGGACGATCGGCGGAGGGCTTTGTGTCGGTTTATTCCAGGGGGTGTTTTTGAAGTTGTTATGTGCGATCGCACCTAACAAATAAACACAAATGACGGTGACAATGGTAGCGACTTAGTATTAAGTCCGTCGGAGGTTTTAACCTCCGCTTAACAGCAAAAGTCCGTCGGGGTTAAAACCCCTGGCGGGCTTCTGGCGGGCCTCGGGAGAATGAAACAGCCCTGAAGATTTAGGGGGGCATACACTTCTATTCAAACGAGAGATACAGATAAGTTGACACCAATGAATAGTCTTGTCTCCCGATCGTACATTTTTACCTAAACTCTCCCCCACAAAGCCAATCCGCCGCCCCTTCCCCTAGCCGCAATTATCCCATCTTCTACCAGAAAATATGCAAAAAATGCCTGCTTCCCCACACTCAAACTAAAAAAATCCGCTTCCCGCGCTTCTCCACCGCGAATAAATCCTTGATACACAGTTTTACCCAACAATTTCACCGTAATTTTGGTAAAATCAAAAGCTAAAATATTTTTATTAACCAAAAACTTAGTCGGCCCGGAAAGAGTTAGTACGATCGCCCCAACTTGCACCGAATTCTCCACCCTGCCGATTTCGCTATTCTCTTCCCCTTCAGCAACAGGTTCTGCCGAATAAGCAATTTGAATTTTCGCAATCCACTGAGGGATGTAACGTCCCGCACCCAACACAATCCCCGCTTTTTGTCTAGTCTTTTTTGTGCCGGTAATAAAGCAGAGTTGCCAGTTGCCGATTAATTGCTCGAAAGAATAGCGAATTTTATTGTTTTTCGCGTTTTTCTCAGCTTCTAAGAGGGCGGCAACTACAGCGTCGGGAGATGGTTTATAATTAGATTTGGCAGCTTGTTCGAGTATAGATAGATTTTCCATTTAATAATATACAGAGTTGTATTTTAAGGGTGGTAGCTGAGTCGATCACCCCCTAAATTCCCCAAAAGATTGGGGATTAGGGGTTGACTTTTACAGCTTCTTCGCCCTGATTAAGGGGGGCTTTTACAGCTTCTTGTCCCACCCCATACTCGCCTTGTTAAGGAGGGCTAGGGACGATCGCATCTGTTAAATGTGTAAGTCCTAAAGCTGCAAGACATTGATAATATTAGCTGAAGTAGCGGAGAAAAACATGGTTGCGATCGCCCCCACAGACACAGAAATCATCGTCATCGGCAGCGGGATCGGCGGCTTGACTTGCGCTGCAATGCTTGCCCGCTATGGCTTTGAGGTTGTGGTTTGCGAAAGCCATTCGATCGCGGGCGGGGCCGCACACGGTTTTGAACGCGACGGATTTAGCTTCGACTCCGGGCCCTCCCTGTACTCAGGATTATCCTACAGCCCGTCTGCGAATCCCCTGCGGCAAGTTTTGGATGCGATAGGCGAAAAACTCCCCTGCATCACCTACGATACCTGGGGTTGCTGTTTGCCAGAAGGCGATTTCGACACATCCGTCGGTGCGAGTCAATTTGGCGAAGTGCTCGCACAACTGCGCGGCGCGGAAGCAGTCGCCGAATGGCGGCAACTCCAGCGCATCATGGAGCCCTACGCCAAAGCTGCCATAGCTTTGCCCTCCCTGGCTTTGCGCTTCGATTTGGGCGCTGTTTTTACCCTCGGTCAATTTGCGCCGGCTTTCCTGCAAAGTGCTGGCGACGCGATCGCACTTGCAGGCCCTTTCAGCAAAATAATGGACAAAAATGTCAAAGATCCGTTTGTCCGAAATTGGCTGAATTTGTTGTGTTTCCTGCTGTCTGGACTTCCCGCCGACGGAACGATCGCAGCCGAAGTCGCTTTCATGTTCGCCGACTGGTATCGCCCCAATGCAGTTTTGGACTATCCGATCGGCGGTAGTGCAGCTTTGGTAAATGCCCTGGTACGCGGTTTAGAGCGCCACGGAGGGCGGTTGCTGCTAAATTCCCACGTTGCAGAAGTTTTGGTGGAAAACAACCGGGCTGCGGGCGTGCGGCTGCGATCGGGCAAAATTATTCGATCGCACAAAGCCGTCGTCTCCAACGCTTCCGTTTGGGATACCCTGAAACTGTTGCCTGAAACCTCTGTCCCGCAAAGGTTTCGGCAAGAACGGCAGGCGACGCCCGAGTGCGACAGCTTCATGCACCTGCATCTGGGAATTGATGCTGCCGGAATGCGATCGGACTTGGCTTGTCACTACATCTTCGTCAAAGACTGGGAAATGGGCGTTTCGGCCCCTCAGAACGTCGTTCTCGTCTCGATTCCCTCCCTCCTCGACCCAGACCTCGCGCCTCCGGGAAAGCACGTCATTCACGCATATACCCCCGGAAACGAGCCTTACGATTTGTGGCAAAAGCTCGATCGCACCAGCGAAGAGTACAAGCTGCAAAAACAAGCGCGCGCCGAGGTAATGTGGGAAGCCTTAGAGAGAATTATCCCCAATATTCGATCGCGCGCAGAAGTCACCTTAATTGGGACACCCCTCACCCACGAACGGTTTTTGCGCCGCCATCGCGGTTCCTACGGGCCCGGAATTCGGGCGGGTAGCGGCTTGTTTCCCGGGCCGAGAACGCCTTTAGCGGGGCTGTTTTGCTGCGGAGATTCGACGTTTCCGGGAATTGGTTTGCCCGCTGTTGCTGCTAGCGGGGCGATCGCAGCCAATACGATCGCACCTTTGTACAAACATTTGCAATTGATTCGGGAAGTTATTAGTTAGTTGTTATTAGATATCTCCCATAATTCTTGTGGAACAGACACCGTACCTTTTCAAAACCTGCTTTTTAGGAGATGTCTATTAGTTATTTGTTATTTGTTATTTGTTAACGGAATTATTGAAGCGCTTTCAGCGCGAAGGATGCGAAGCCAAGAGTAAAGAATAATTTGATATAGTTAGTAAAATGTGACCGATATCTGTCAGCATAGAAAAAGATAGTTCGATCGCAAAGAGGCCACCGTGCAACCCGTAGACTTTACAACTTTAACCGCAGCTTGCAGCGAACTGCGAGCCCAATGGCTGCCAGCGCGCTTAGAACAAGTCTACCAGCGCGATCGATTTACCGTGTCCCTGGCCCTCCGTACCATGAAAGGGCGCGGCTGGATTGACCTTTCCTGGCATCCTGTGGCCGCCCGCATCTGCGTCGGCGACCCCCCGCCCCGCATTCCCGACACCTTCACCTTCAGCGAACAACTGCGGCATCAACTCAGCGGTTTAGCCCTAGTTTCCATCGCCCCTGTGGCATCCTGGGAAAGAGTCATCGACTTGCAATTTGCCAAACGCCCCGGAGAACCAGCCCTCTGGCACCTCTACGCCGAAATCATGGGCAAGTACAGCAACGTCATCCTCACCGCCCAAGACAACCTCGTTGTCACCTGCGCCCACCAAGTCAGCGCCAAACAGTCCACCGTCCGTCCCATCCAAACCGGGCAGCCCTACGAAATGCCCCCGTCTTTGACCGATGCAGTGCCTAGTCTGAGCGAATCTCAAAACCGCTGGCAATCGCGAATTAGCCTGGTTCCCGGTCAATTAAAGGGCAATCTGCTGAAGAATTACCGAGGGATGAGTAAAGCCTTGGTTTTGTCAATGATTCGATCGGCAAATTTAGACCCCGAACAATCCACCGACAGCCTCAATCCCGACGACTGGCAGCAACTATTCCAGCGCTGGCTATACTGGCTGCAATGCCTAGAAAACTCCAAATTTCACCCGAGTTTTACCCCCGAAGGCTACACCGTCATCGATTGGCCGACACCCGATATAAAAGAGGCAGAACCTGGAAACGAATCTAACTCCTCTGTTCCTTCTTCCATCTCTTCGGTTCAAGAATTACTTAACAGCTACTACACAGGGGAAATCAATCAAGAAGTATTCGCCCAACTGCGGCACCAGCTTACCCAAAAACTCAACAATGTCTTAGCAAAACTGCGCCTCAAAGCCAACACATTTAAAGAACGTTTGCAGCAATCGGCAGACGCAGACACCCACAAATCCCAAGCCGATTTGCTGATGGCAAATTTGCAGCATTGGGAACCGGGAATGAAATCAATTTCTCTCCCCGACTTTGAAACCGAGAAACCAGTTATCATTCCCCTAAATCCGGAAAAAAACGCAGTTCAAAACGCTCAAGCCCTCTACAAAAAACACCAAAAACTTAAAAGAGCCCGCATTGCAGTAGAACCTTTGTTAGCCGCCGTACAGGAAGAAATCGACTATTTAGAACAAGTTGAAGTCGCACTTTCAGTATTGGAAACCTACCGCAACACCCAAGATTTGCAAACCCTCGCCGAAATCCGCGAAGAACTGATCCAGCAAAAATATTTAGATGTACCAGATTACCGCAGTACCGACAAAAATGCTGCGATCGAATTTCACCGCTACCAAAGCCCCAGCGGCTTTGAATTATTAATCGGGCGCAACAACCGCCAAAACGACCAACTGACTTTTCGCACCGCCAACGACTACGACTTGTGGTTCCACACCCTAGAGATTCCCGGAAGTCACGCTTTGCTGCGTCTGAAACCCGGTACTGTGGCTGAAGAAACCGATTTGCAATTTGCCGCCGACATGACTGCTTACTACAGTCGCGCCCGCCACAGCGAACAAGTCCCCGTGGTTTATACAGAACCGAAATATGTATACAAGCCGAAAGGTGCTAAACCTGGTATGGTTGTATACAAGCAGGAGCGAATTGTCTGGGGTAGACCGCAGCAAGCTCCGGCTTGAGTTATAGAAAGTGAGGAAAAGGTCGATCGGCAATCGAAACCTGGTTTTTACCCAAAACAACCTGTTTGGAACCGATAAACCTACGCAGAAACCGGATTTTTGAAGCCACGTTGGATTATACAAAGTGACGGGGAGTGCGATCGCCCTAAAAATTAAAATGCCTCTGTAATGTAAAGTTTTATTACACAAAATTAAATTTTGTTGTTATAATACCGCTTAAGAGAGATGATATTTCTTTGAGAACCCGCTGCAAAGAAACGTGCAACTTGGGTTTCCTCACTGTGAGAAAAACACTGTGGGAACACAACGGATTTAACTATTTGTGCAGACCAGCTTTTGCTAAAGCTGGTCGTTTCTGTTTAAACATTAAACCCAAGCCCCCACCGATTTTAGATTGGCGATTTTAGATATTAGATTAAAACCGCCAATCTAAAATCTAAAATCTAAAATCTAAAATCGGTGTGGGCTGCTCCTAGAAAGTAAACGTCGTTCTGAAAACCCCAATCACCAAATCAGAATTATCTTTATTGTGGTCGGGAGCAGTCAGCCAAATCAGGCCAGGAGTGATAGAAATATTGTCGCTCAACTTAAACTGATAAAAACCTTCAAGATGCAGCGAAGTATCCTTATCTTCCGGCAAAGTCCGATTAGTAGAATTCGTCACCCGCGGCTCCATACCTACCAGAATCCCCGCCACATTTCCTTCTTTCAACAAATCGGGAAAAGCCAAAGTAACTGCCCAGTTCCAGATTTTTTGATCCCCCCGCTGCACAGAACCGGTAGGAGTAGCCAAATTGGATAAAATGCGCTGGTTGGTGTAACCCGCCCAACCGCCAATTGCAAATCTCCGGTTCAACTGCCACGAAGCTTGCGCGCCGTAGGAATTGCTAGAAACTGGCAGATTGCTATCGCTGTCGAGCCCGAAAGAACCGAGACGCGCCGGGAAATTAGAAGCATTGCTGCCGGTACCGGTAACAAAGTTGTAGGAATTAACGTAAGTTAAACCTAAAGCCATGTTATCGTTCGGTTTGAAAGTCAACTGAGCCAAACCGCCGTAAGAACCGTTGAACAAACCGTTACCCCGCGTCGGGTCCGCCGCGTTGCCCGCCAAATATCCCAAACTCAGTTCGAGTTTTTCCCCGAATTGCTGCCGCAGAGCTATGCCAGAACCGCCAGTCAAATAGTAAATCGGATTGCGAGTACCGAAGTTAGAAAGAGCGCCGTAGCCGCCGTCTCCGTCAAAGTAAGGGTTGACTGTGTTGGTAAAATCGTCAGCCGCGCCGGCGTTGGCTTCTAGAATTACAGTAGTGCTTTTGCTTAGAGGGAATTGGTAAAGCAGCGCATCTAAACCTACAGTATTGCTAGCCTCGCCAAAAGGCCCGGCATTAAACCGCAATTCTCCTTCAGCGGTTTTCGTATTATTAGTAGAAAACGAACCCAGATTCAAAACTTGCAGTCGAGTTCTCAGCAAATCTTCTCCAGAAAAACTGGTGTCAAAATTGAGACGAACCCTGCTGCCAAAAGCCGTCGTTTTATCAGCTTCGCGACCCTCGGCATCCTCTCCTCCGGCAATTCCAGTCAAAGCAAATACCACTTCGCCGTTGAGTTTAGTCGTAGTTGAAAACTGATTTGCTTCTAATTCAGAGGTGCGCGCTTCCAAAACATCGACGCGGCCGCGCAAAGTTGCCAATTCCGCCGCAAATTCTTCTTGCAACCTTTGCACAGAAGCCAAATCTTCTCGCGTCGCCAGATTTCTCGAACCGCCTTGAATCAGCTCGCTAACTTTATCCAAACACGCATTTAAACCGGCTGCAAACTCGTAGCGAGTCATCGCCCGGTTGCCGCGGAAAGTGCCGTCAGGATAGCCAGCTATACAACCGTAGCGCTCTACTAGGGATTGCAAAGCTTGGAACGCCCAATCGGTGGGCCGAACGTCGGAAAGTTGCGAAACAGAAGTTACTTGGCCGGCCGCATCTTCGCTGCTGCTGTCTTCTGCGCTGTATTGGTTGATTTGTTCTAAAACATTTGACTGTGCTTGAGGTTGGGCACTTGGATCGCTCGATTGGGCAATCGGATCGGGTTGTGCTGCCGCTTTTTCTGCGTTTAAATTAGCCAGTGGGGCGGCGGGTTGCGTTTCGCTTAAGTTTGCGGGCGCGACTGCGGGGATTTGCTCTGCGACTGGTTGTTCGGCACTTAAATTTGCGGGCGCGACTGCGGGTTTGGTTTCGCTTAAATCTGCTGCTGCAACTTCCGGTGCTTTTGCTTGTTCGGCAACTGGGGCGATCGCTTCGTTAGCTAAGCCCTCGTAGAGGTTCGCACTTTCTTTCTCAATAGTTTCAACAGTCAAGTTGCTAGCTAGTGACGCTGGTTCGACCGTCATCGCTGCCGTCTCAGACTTTGCCACCTCGGTTGCAGCACCTGCTAATTGCAATTGATGAGCTTGAGCTGTCGCGGCAATTTCTACAGGTTGCTCTGCTGCTAGCGCCCTCGAAGATACGACTAAACTTGCTGCCAATACAGCGGGACTAACTAAAAGTCCCTTCCACAAAAATTTGGACATTTTTCCTCACACCACATTGAGCCGATCGCCCGTTCCGAAGATTTAGGCGCTCGCAAATCACCTTCAGTATTCCGCCTAATAGTATTTCTTGTCAACAATTGGGGGAATCGTTGTCGCAGATTGCGGTTTGGCTGTCTCTGATTTCATAACACCCCCGTTTATGCCAAAAATCCTTGGTTCGATCTCGATATCTACGTAGAAACCCAGTTGATCGCTTTAGGGTGCGTAAGTGATCCCTCGGTAAGATTAATATTGACAGAACTGGCGCTAACAAATCGTTCGATCGGCTACAAATACAAGTGAAAAAACTCAAATACGCCTTAGTTCACGAATGGTTGACGCCCTTAGCTACTGGCGGTTCAGAACTCGTAGTGCAGGAAATCCTCAAACACGTAGACGAGGCAGATGTCTATGCCCTCATCGACTTTGAATCGGCCAATCCCGAAAGCTATCTTTTCGGGCGACAGATTGGCACAACATTTTTGCAGCATTTTCCCGGAGCCCGCAGCGGTGTCCAAAAATATCTGCCCTTGCTGCCGATCGCGATCGAACAACTAGATCTGCGAGAATACGACATCATCCTCTCATCATCCCATGCCGTCGCCAAAGGTATCCTCAGCAGTCCCCAGCAACTGCACGTCTGCTACTGCCACACGCCCATGCGCTACGCTTGGGACTTAACTTTTGACTATTTGCGCAGCAGCAAAGCCGGACGGGGCATCCCGGGGCTGCTGACGCGATATTTGTTGCATCGACTGCGGCAGTGGGACGTAATTTCCGCCAACCGCGTTGATTATTTCATCGCCAACTCCCAACACACGGCGCGCCGAATTTGGCGGTGCTACCGGCGGCGGGCCGAGGTGATTTATCCGCCGGTAAACATCGATCGATTTTCCTTGATGCGGCAAAAACAAGACTTTTACGTCACAGTTTGCCGGTTGGTAAGTTACAAAAACGTTAGTGCGATCGTCCAAGCATTCAATCAACTCGGGCATACTCTAATTGTCATCGGCACCGGGCCAGAATTAGAAATGATTCGGCAAATCGCCAAACCCAACGTGCAAGTGCTCGGCTGGCAGCCCGCCTCCCTAGTTGAAAAGTACATGGCAGAGGCGAAAGCTTTTGTCTATGCAGCTTGCGAAGATTTTGGCATAGCTTTAGTAGAAGCTCAAGCTTGCGGAACGCCGGTAATTTCCTATGCAGCAGGCGGCGCCTTAGAAACAGTGCTCGACATTCGCCAACATCCAGAGACTGGGACAGGTTTATTTTTTTCTTCCCAAACCGCAGCAGCATTAGTCGAAGCTGTCGAGGAATTTGAGCAGTTGCAAGGCAAATTTGAGCCAGAAATCTGCAGGTTGCGCGCTGAACAGTTTGCCCCCGAAGTCTTTGGGGAGCGCTATCTAGCTTTTGTGGAACACTGCTATCAGGAATTTCAATCCCGCGATTTTACCAAGTCTGGGAGTTGAGAGAGTTGGAGAGGGGGAGAAGGCCAGAAGGCCAGAAGGGGCAAATCTGCCTTCTGCCTTGTGCCTTTTGCATAAGTGCCTTCAGAAGCCCTCTGTATAAATGCTTTGTGCCCTCTTCACGCTTGATGACTTCCATCGGACTTCTTCCTTCAGAAGCCTTATGCCTTAAGCTTCCGCTGCCTTCAAAATAGCTGCATTCTGCCTTCTCAAGTATTCAGAAGGCAGAAAATTGAGTATTTGAAACATAATTCAGAGAACAAAGCGTCTTGAGGCTTTATGATCAGGACTGTGTGTGGTGTGAAGTGAAGGAGTAAGATGACTGCCGACAGCCAACTAATCTCCGGCAAGGTAATTCGAGCGATCGCAAGACGCGGTTTTGGGCCTGTCCTGCAAGGAGATAGACGAATAAGTCGTTCTCTACAGAGCCTCGACGGAGAACTTTTCAAGCGGTTATTTGACATCCTGTTTTCCTTATCGGTTCTGATCCTGTTTGCTCCGGTTTACCTGCTTTTGGCTTTCTTAATCGCCTTAAGCTCGTCCGGGCCTATTTTTTACGTACAGGAACGAGTAGGCAAAAACCGTAAAAGGTTTTATTGCCTTAAATTCAGAACGATGGTGGAAAATGCGGACGACATATTGCTGGAAATCATGGAAAATTCTCCGCATTTGCGTCAAGAGTTTGAGGACAATTTCAAGCTGAAACAAGACCCTCGAATTACCTGGATTGGAAGATTTTTACGAATGACAAGTTTAGACGAATTTCCCCAGTTTTGGAATGTTTTAAAAGGAGATATGAGCGTCGTCGGGCCGAGACCTTTAGTTGAAGAAGAACTGCCGAGATACGGCCGTCACATCAACAAAATTCTCACCATAAGACCTGGAATTACAGGCTTGTGGCAAGTGTCCGGTCGCAACGACATTCCCTATCCCCGCCGAGTCCAAATCGACCTCTATTATGCAAATGACAAAAACCTTTGGATGGATATGTGGATTGTTTTCAAAACAATAGGAGTTGTGATATTTCCCAAAAATAACGGCGCATATTAATTTTTGTCCGCAGTCAGCAATCAGTAGTTAGTTTTATTTGTTACTAGCCACTGATGCTGACTACTGACAGCAAGCGACAAACTCTTTGTCAAAACTAAACAGTTTCTTGATGCCGATCGACGAATTGTGAGTTAACGTAGAGTTTGAGAAGAGGATCTACAGGCAACAACAGCCTCTGCCCACAAAGTCCGAAGTGAATTAACACAGCCTGTCAAAGGAAAATCAGATGACGCAACGCAAGCGAGCGCTAATAACAGGTATTACAGGCCAAGACGGCTCCTACTTGAGCGAGTTACTGTTAGAGAAAGGATATGAAGTTCACGGCATTATCCGGCGCAGTTCCAGTTTCAATACCGATAGAATTGACCACATCTATGTAGATCCTCACAGCGAGGGAGCGCGGTTGTTTCTGCACTACGGCGACTTAACCGACGGTACTACTCTGCGCCGGATATTGGAAGAAGTTCAGCCGGTAGAAATTTATAACTTAGGCGCTCAATCTCACGTTCGAGTCAGTTTTGACTCGCCGGAATATACGGTTGACACAGTAGGAATGGGAGTATTGCGCCTGCTAGAAGCAATTCGGGACTATCAGCGCCGCACCGGCATAGAAGTGCGGTTCTATCAAGCAGGTTCTTCGGAAATGTTTGGTTTGGTGCAGGAAGTTCCGCAGAAGGAAACAACTCCTTTTTATCCCAGAAGTCCTTACGCCTGCGCCAAAGTTTACGGTCACTGGCAAACAGTAAATTATCGCGAATCTTACGGACTTTTTGCCTGCAACGGCATCTTGTTCAATCACGAATCTCCCCGCCGCGGTGAAACTTTTGTAACTCGAAAAATTACTCGCGCCGTTGCCAGAATAGTCGCAGGCAAGCAGAAAAAGATTTTCTTGGGCAATCTCGATTCCAAGCGGGACTGGGGCTATGCTAAAGACTACGTGCAGGCGATGTGGCTGATGCTGCAAAAAGACAAGCCTGACGATTATGTCATTGCTACTAACGAGACCCATTCCATTAAGGAATTTCTCGATTTGGCTTTTACTTACGTCAATTTAGATTGGCAAAAATATGTGGAGTTTGACGAACGCTACTTGCGTCCGGCAGAAGTCGAACTGTTGATTGGCGATTCGACTAAGGCGCGCCAGCAATTAAATTGGGAACCTTCTGTAACTTTTCAGGAGTTAGTACATTTAATGGTAGATGCTGACATGAAAGCTTTAGACCAGCAAGGTCGGGGTTCGGGCAACGGATTTGATTGAGTAGCTAAACAAAGCCGTCAGTGCGAACAATTTGTAGGGGTAGTGCCCCGTGTCTACCCCCTTTCGCGAAAGGCGCGCACCGGGGGGGTTGCCCCTGCACACAATCCATAAAGGATTAGAGGATTGTTACAGCTAAGTAGGTGGCGACAAATAAACACTACATGGGAGGACGGGTGAACTCACTGCTCTACTCGCTTGTATCTCGCGATCTTAAGCCGTACTCGCCCCCACTATATACTATGGTTTTTTTCGAGCATCTACTCATTAGCGCGATCGGCATTCAAAGAACCAGCTTAATTGCTCGCAAAATTTTCAGATGTGCGGGCTAACAAAAACATTAAAATGATAGTTGAGGACTCGCGGCTCATAAATCTAACTTTCGGGTGTACACGGCTCACATTTTCCCTATCTGCATTAGCTAAAACTGATTTGTGGGCAACCGCGTTCTGTAGCTGAAAGCTTTTTTTGCTAAAGCAACAATTTTAGAATTGGAATTGTCGATCGACCCTTATTCAAAATCCCGAGGCTAAAATTATGACAAGCTTGGATTTAAGCAGCAAACGCATTCTAGTCACGGGCGGCGCCGGTTTTTTGGGCCGTCAGGTAATCGACCAGTTAGTGAAAGCAGGGGCCGATGCTGATAAAATTGCGGTGACTCGATCGCGCGACTGCGACCTCCGCGTTATGGAAAACTGCAAGCGCGCCGCCGACCAACAAGATCTCATCATTCACCTCGCCGCCCACGTCGGCGGCATCGGTTTAAACCAACTCAAGCCCGCTGAATTATTTTACGACAATTTGATGATGGGCGCGCAACTAATCCACGCCGCCTACGAAGCAGGAGTAGAAAAATTTGTCTGCATCGGCACGATTTGCGCTTATCCCAACTTTACCCCAGTTCCTTTCAAAGAAGATGACCTGTGGAACGGCTATCCAGAGGTAACTAACGCACCTTACGGAATTGCCAAAAAAGCCTTATTAGTGCAACTGCAATCCTACCGCCAGCAGTACGGATTCAACGGTATCTACTTGCTACCAGTAAATCTGTACGGCCCGGAAGATAACTTTGACCCCAAAAGTTCCCACGTCATCCCCGCATTAATTCGTAAAGTCCACGAAGCGCAAAAAAGAGGAGACAAAACACTCTCAGTTTGGGGCGACGGCAGTCCTAGCCGCGAGTTTTTGTATTCCACAGATGCCGCGCGGGGAATTGTGATGGCGGCTCAATCTTACAGTGAATCTGACCCTGTAAATTTGGGAACGAATAGCGAAGTTAAAATTCGCGATTTAGTGGAAACGATTTGCGAATTGATGGGATTTGAGGGAGAAATTGTTTGGGAAACAGACAGACCAAACGGTCAGCCACGCCGCTGTTTGGATACGGAAAGGGCTAAGCAAAAGTTTGGTTTTGTTGCTGAGGTGAAGTTTAAGGAAGGTTTGAAAAATACGATTGATTGGTATCGAAAACACGCAGTTTGAGTATGAAAAACCCGGTTTCTTGAAGAAACCGGGTTTTTTTAGTTATCAACCTCTTGGCATTCTGAATCTGGTTTTCTTGATTGGTCTACCTTGAGTAGCTTGGCGAATTGGTGTATGCAAACTATTGTATGGTGTACCTGCCATAATCATTGGCTTGCTTTATATTCCACCGTGACTACTGGCATTACTTTGGGATTACCCACATTATTTACTGTACTGGCTTGGAAAAACAAGAATTGGTCAGTTGTAGATCGGATCGCACTACTCATTGATTACGCTAGCGGCGCTGGCGTTCATTCCATGTTCATTGGGCTTTGAAGAAGTTGGAGGCGCGCGATCGCACGTCTGGCACAGTCTTAGGTTAGCCATCCCAAAATAACTTATGTATAGAGACTTGGTAGCAGATTAACTATTTATATCTCCGACTAAGCAATATTTATTAAACATCTATAAGTATAGGTGTAAATCCTTAACAAACGTTGTCAAAAAATGTTAATTGCCAGCTTATAAATTAAGGTATAAAAACGATATCTATAGCAATCCTAAATGATTTATGATATAATAGCCAAAATCACTACATAATTTATCCATGTTAGAAGAGTTAACGGAATTTATCCAATCTAATCCCGAGCCCCGCGAGTTGAAACGAGCAATTGCCGTCTCTATGCAGCTTAAAGGATATAAGCATCGAGAGATTCAGGAAAGTTTATCAGTGAGTTCTGGCTTTATTAGTAAATGGACTCAGATATTTATCATGCAAGGTCTATCTGCTCTCAAGCTGGCTTATAAGGGTTCTGTGGGATATTTAAAATCTGAGGAACGGGCTGCCATCATTGATTGGCTACACAAAAAGAATTATTGGAATTTAGGAGAACTAAAAGCTTATATAGAGTCGCGGTATGAGATAGTTTTTAGTTCTCAGCAGAGTTACTATGAGATTTTTGACGCTGCTGGCTTAACCTGGAAAAAATCTCAAAAACGTAATCCTAAAACAGATCCGGAACTGGTCAAAAAAAAAAAGAATTGACCCAATGGCTAGAAGCTCATCGTAATGAAATCGAATTAGGTGAATTAGTAGTTTTTTTTCAGGATGAATGTCATCTTCTTTGGGGAGATATTTGTGGCTATGTTTGGGGCAAGAAGAATGAAAGATTAGAAGTGCCAATAGTTAATGAGAAAGAGCGACAGACTTACTTTGGCGCAGTAAATATTGCAACTGGTCAAAGTCTGATCCAGGCATATCCAAAGGGAAATGGGGAACATACTATTGAATATATAAAATATCTGATGAGCCAATATAACGACAAGCGGATAGCATTAATTTGGGATGGCGCTAAATATCATTCTTCAGCAGAAGTTAAAGACTTTTTATCAGTGGTGAATAAGGGTTTAGAAGAATCTGATTGGAAAATCACTTGTATGAGATTTGCACCCAACGCTCCGACTCAGAATCCAATTGAAGATATTTGGTTACAAGCTAAAAAATGGATTAGGAAGTGCTATCATATGTGTAAGACATTTGCTGCCGTCAAATATATATTTAAGTTAGTTACTCATTATCAGATATTTGATTTCCCCAAGCTTCACAGTTATGGTAAATTCTCACAAATCATATAGGATTGCTATATATAATATTAGAGCGTTTTTTGTAAAAGTTAATATATTATATTATTGAATTTAGTCATTTGGTGTAAGCGTTGGTGATTTCCGTTATGAAACGCTAAATATGCAAGTCAGAGAAACCAGTATCGACAAAGCTTCTGGATGTTAAACTTATTTTTCTCATACCCTGATTAAGCAACGCCAGATTGGGGAGCGATCTAACTCACGAACGAGTTCTTTGAGCAGCAAATTGACCGCTTTAGGCGTTAGACGCGATCGCACTTACGTGAAATTGGGCATAAGTTCGATCGCCCCCAACAAACCGATCGCAATCCAATTACTACCGGATCGTCGCTCAAAGTACCCGAGATCGACTACAGTAAACACAAAATATTATTGGCGGTGATTTGAGTGATTGAGACTTTAGCAACAGGAATCGCAGCAGCCGGTTCGCTGCTAGCATTGGGCGGATTGGGCCTAGAGTTGAACTATCGCCGGACTGGGAGTGCAAATAAACTAGAACTAACAGCCGGAGAATGGCACTTAGCCATCTCCGAACCCAACCGCTATTTTTTAGTGGGGGAAATGGAGTTCCGCAACCTGACACAGCGGTTCGAGGTGATGTTACCGGAAGTGCGGGCACAGGTGAAACTGCTGTCAGACGGAAGTTTAGATGGCGTTACTTCCCAGACAAAGGTGATTCCTTGCCACAAAGAGGCAGCAGCCAGAGCAGACGATTACTGGTTCGGCTATATTGTTAAAGCCCAAAAAACCACGAAAATTAAAGTTTCTGTAGACATTCAAGGGCAAGATTTAACCAAATTGCAGTCAGCTTGGGTGCAAGTACACTTCGTCACCTACGGCCCCGGCGGGCGCATCCCCAAAGTCCGTAACGTAGTAGTCCCGCTGCAATTTCCGAACTCGGACACCGTACCCACAGCCAGAAATGTTGGAGTTGCAGAAGTCTTGCCGATTCGCACCCACATACTGGCGGAACTGGACAATCCCGTCGAAATTGTCAAGCGGTACGTGCTGCCGCGCGCCCAGAAAGGCGATATTGTCGCCCTGGCAGAAACTCCCCTAGCTTTGATGCAGGGACGCTACCGCCATCCCAGCGAAGTCAAACCCGGATGGGCGGCAAAGCGAGTGTGCTTGTTTTTCTTGCCCACGTCGAGTTTGGCGACGGCTTGCGGAATGCAGACGTTGGTTGATGTAGTCGGCCCTTGGCGCGTAGTAGCAGCATTTGCGATCGGCGCTGTAGCCAAAATATTTGGCAAACCGGGAGTCTTTTACCAACTAGCAGGCGAACAAGCCAGGCTGATCGACGACGTTACCGGGACTTTGCCGCCCTTCGACCAATTTATTGTCCTCGGCCCGGACAATCCCCAGCAAGTTGTAGAAGAAATTCAACGAGAAACCGGACTTGCGGCGGCGATCGTAGACGCTAATGACTTGAAAGCAGTTAAGATATTAGCAGCGACCTCCGATTTATCGGTAACATTTTTAGAGCAAGCCTTGCGCAGCAACCCCGCTGGGAATGCTGACGAGCGCACACCGGTCGTTTTAATTCGACCTCTGCCACAAAAATCTTGAGTTGAAAACAGAAAATTAAAAATTCAAAAAGATGATTTGAAATTTTTAATTTTCGATCGATCGAGAAAGGGAGAAGAATCAAAAGTTCTAAGTTTTGAACTCAAAATATACGCTTTCAAAACTCAAAACTTCTCTAACTCTTCCCCTTTCTGAATTTTTATTTTTAAATTTCCATTCCCCACTTTCATGCTATGACTTCATTTCCCTCCCAAAACCAAAACCAGGTTGTGATTCGCCCGTTTCAGTATCGCGACATCGAGGTGATGGAACAACTGTGCGCGGAAACAGCCGAAGAGCCAGAAAACCGCAAGGGCGGAAGCTGCGACGTGGTACTAGGTAGAAAGTTGCAGCAGATTCGCCGCTGGTACGGACTGCTAAAGATTTTTAGCTGGTTTCCCAACCCTTGTCAGTCTCTGTTCCGGGCCCACGTTGCCGAAGAAGAGGGGAGCGTTAAGGGCATAATTCAGATTTCTCCTTTCAACCGCACCCGCAGCACTTGGCGGATCGATCGCATAGGAGTAGACCCGGAAGCCCGCAGCAAAGGAATTGGTTCCATGCTGCTGCGCTACTGCTTTGAGGCAGTCTGGGAGGCGCGGACGTGGCTGTTGGAAGTGAATGTCGGCGACAAAACTTCCCTAGCTTTGTATCGGCAGAACGGGTTTCAGCCTTTGGCCCAGATGACTTACTGGACGATCGCCCCAGAACGCCTTCAAGAAATGGCAAACTCGACGCCAGATTTGCCCAACCTGCTGCCTGTTAGCAACGCCGACGCTCAGTTGCTCTACCAACTGGATACTGCCTCTATGCCACCGCTGGTGCGCCAAGTATTCGATCGCCACATTCAAGATTTCAAAACCAGTTTTTTCGGCGCTTTAGTCGAAGGTGCCAGACAGTGGCTGGGCAAAACCGAGGTAGTCAGCGGCTACGTGTTTGAACCGCAGCGCAAAGCCGCGATCGGCTATTTTCAGGTGCAGCTATCCCGCAACGGCCACCAACCGCACGTCGCTCAGTTAACGGTACACCCGGCCTACACTTGGCTTTACCCTGAACTGCTGTCCCAGATGGCGCGCCTCGTTCAAGATTTCCCGGTTCAAAGCCTGCAACTGGCTTCCGCTGACTATCAGCCGGAACGGGAAGCTTATTTAGAGCAATTTGGAGCAGTGCGCGTGGAACACAGTTTGCTGATGTCTCGATCGGTGTGGCACAAATTGCGCGAGTCCAAGTTGGTCTCTCTCGAAGGACTCCAGCTATCAGAAATGTTGCAAAGCTTCCAGCCAACTCGCAAACCCGTACCGGGCCGGATGTCCTGGCTCGGCCCAATGGCTGGGGAAGCGACAGCAGGGCCCCCGTCCTGTGAGATTAAACCCATGTTGGCTGACTCAGGAAACAGCCAAATAAATCAAGTTAACCCCTTGAACTTCCAAAATTCCGAATCAGCAGCAACAGATAGCAGCAGCATTTTGCCTCTAAAATTGCCTGAATTGCCTCTAGACGGAGGCTGGCCCGGAGAACTCAATTCTTAATAAGTGAAAGCAGAAGGTAGAAGGTAGAAGGCAGAAAAAAAGAAAATTAATCATCCAATAAATTCCTTTTTTTCTGTCATAATCCCAAAATATCCCTTCTGCTTTTGATTGATATCAACTTAAGATTACCTATATTCTTCTTGCTTTATTCTATTCTTGCTTAGCGTTTTTCGCGTCTTCGCGGTTCGTTAAAGAAGATTATTTCCGCAAAAAAACAGTAAATCTAAAATCTAAAATCTAAAATCTAAAATCTAAAATTGAATGTCCAACGATAAATTATGGATTTCAGCTCTGGGATTGGATATCGGTCTCAAACGTGTCGGCATCGCCGGGTGTGACGGCACCGGTTTAATAGCTACGGGCATTACAACTCTAGTACGATCGTCCTTTGATCGGGACGTAGCTTATCTCAGAGAGCTCGTCCGAGAGCGGAGAGTGCAAATTTTGGTTGCAGGCTTGCCCTACTCGCTGAGCGGAGAATTGGGTGCTCAAGCCCGACAGGTGCAGAAATATGCTGCTCGCATCGCCGCAGCCTTAGAACTCCCCTTAGAGTACGTGGACGAGAGCCTGACTTCGGTTGAGGCAGAGGAATTGATGAAAGCACAAGGGATTTCGCTGTCGCAAAATAAGGGTTCGATCGATCGCAAAGCAGCGGCCCTGATTTTGCAGCAGTGGCTAGACGAACGGAGGCAAAAT
This sequence comes from Microcoleus sp. S28C3, assembly GCF_036700785.1. Classification (NCBI taxonomy): domain Bacteria; kingdom Bacillati; phylum Cyanobacteriota; class Cyanophyceae; order Oscillatoriales; family Microcoleaceae; genus Microcoleus; species Microcoleus sp. S28C3. Next base: position 39,456 of record NZ_JAUBPO010000012.1, read on the forward strand.
ATCTGCGCCATTCCCAATCCTTGATAGCTTGTAACAGAGGCGTGATATCCTGGTTGTGCAAGTTTGCGAAGCACACCTGTAACCCTTGACAAACTGGAGAAAATTCTGCTGTACCCTCGGTACTAAAGAAGCACAAAATCGTGATTTGTCCTCAGTGTCGCTTGCTGACTCGACTGAGATTAAAACGCTGCACTCCTCGCCTGTGGAAAAAGCCGCGAGTCTCGCGGTTTAAGCTTGTGGACTGGCGATAGTCGCCCACTTAGCCAGAATATCGCCACGAAAATTCCCAATTGTCAAGCAAACGTTACTGAATTATTGACGGAAAATAAGATACACGCGATGTCCTCATCCCCATACCGCAAAAAAGAGAATGGCAATTCCAACGAAGAGTCCGTCACCCTGACGGATGAAGTTGGGCGATCGCTCACTTGCAACATAGAATATTCTATGAACCTAGAAGGTCAAGAATACGCTTTGCTGCTTCCGATTGACTCACCCGTAGAAATTTTTACTTGGCAGGGAGACGATACCGATGAAGCAGCAATTCCTGTAGAAGACGAGACCGAAATTGACAAAATTTTTGATACAGCTAAAGTTGTCCTGCAAGAGCAGAACTTGACCCTTCGACGCACGGCGGTGACGCTGACTGTGGTTGGCGAATTGCCGGAATTTCCCGAAGAGGATATGGCATCCGATGTCGATCCGGATGAGGAGTCCGAGTTTGAGGAGCTGATGTGGCTGACCAGCTTCTACCACGAAGAACAGGAATATGCCATTTATACGCCTCTCGACCCGTTCTTTATCTTGGCTAGAATGAATGACGACGGCAAGCCAGAATTGCTCTCGGAAGAAGAGTTCCAAAGGCTGGAACCGATGTTGCCTATGCTGGAAGACCAGTTTTTTGACGAACTTGATTAGATATTAATTGCAGGCAGAAGGTCTGACGGCAAAAAGCAGAATTTTTTACTATTTTATAAAAAAGTAAACTGCTCGCTCGATCGAATTTTTTCGAGATTGTGCCTTCAGCCTTTACGCTCGGGCTTTTGAATTGGGCCGCGTGAATTGGGTCTTTTAAATGGCTTGTATCCGTAACTTTTCGGTCATCAATCGCAGGTCATCAGTCATTAGTCGCTAGTTAATCGCCACTTATCCAGGACAACGGACTATGAATAAAGAACAAATGACAACAGGCAGCGCGCGCGAGGGCCGAAAAGGTACTCCGCAAGTCTCTAAATGGTTGTTTTATCTGGCGTTGCTGCCGGCAATCTGGGGGATTTGCGCTTGGCAGGGCTGGGCTTGGTGGAGCTGGGCTTCGGCGCCGCCTAAAATAGCTGAAACGTCAACTTCCCCGGCAGAGGATGCTGCTGTTTCAATCCAAATCCCGGAGGGTACTCCCAGTCAAAAAATCGGCCGGGATTTAGAGGCCGCAGGGTTGATTCGATCGAGCTCGGCATGGAATATGTGGGCCCGCTGGCTGACTCTGCAAAACCGCGAGGGAGGTTTTCAAGCAGGAACTTACCAACTGTCGCCGACTCAGCCTCTGAGTGCAGTTGCTGACAAAATTTGGAAGGGCGAAGTCGTACAGCAGAGTTTCACGATTCCAGAAGGGTGGTCGCTGCAACAAATGAGCGCTTATTTTGAAGCGCAAGGTTTTTTCCCCGCTAAAGATTTTATTGCGGTGGCGAGTCAAGTTCCCTACGCCCAGTACCCTTGGCTGCCGAGCGGCTTACCTCATTTGGAAGGGTTTTTGTACCCGGATACTTATCAGCTAGACGGCGATGCAATTAGCCCGGAAGCTGTCATCAAGCAAATGCTCGGTCGTTTCGAGCAGTTGGCTTTGCCGATATATCAAAAGAATCAGAAGAATACTAAGCTGGATTTGAAAGAGTGGGTGACGCTGGCGAGTATTGTGGAAAAAGAGGCTGTAGTTGCTTCCGAGCGCAATCGCATTGCTGGAGTGTTTACCAGTCGCTTGAATAAAGGCATGAAGTTGGGTTCAGATCCGACTGTTGAATACGCCCTCGGCATCAGGCAAACCAAGGAAAAACCTCTGACTTTTAAGCAGGTGGAAACGCCTTCTCCCTACAATACTTATGTGAATGTAGGGCTGCCGCCAACTCCGATCGCATCTCCGGGAATAGCAAGTTTGGAGGCGACTCTGAATCCAGAAAATACAGAATACCTGTATTTTATGGCGCGGTATGACGGCACTCACATTTTTAGCCGCACGCAGGCGGAACACGATGCTGCTGTTGCTAAAGTTGACCAGCAGTTGCGATCGACCCAATAGATAGGTAATGACTAATACAAAAGTAAAAAGTCAAAAGTAAGACAGCAAAAGCAATAATTATTCACTTTTGATTTTTTACTTTTTTAATCTTTAACTTCCAATTTCTTATTTCTCAATCTAAAACCTAAAATCTAAAATCATTATGACTTGGGGTAAAATACTACAGCCTGACTTAGTTCTAGGCGATTCAGTCATGAAGTTAACGGCTGATATTCTGCAAAAATATAATATTAAAGGATTAGTTTTGGATGTGGACGAAACTCTCGTTCCCATTACAGCAATGAATGCTTCTCCTGAACTCACCTTGTGGGTGGAAGAAATAAAACCGGTGGTATCGCTGTGGTTGGCGAGCAATAATGTAAACCAGATTCGGATCGGTCGGATTGCTGAGTCTTTGAATCTACCTTACATCACGGGTGCTGCTAAGCCGTCGCGCCGCAAGTTGCGAAGGGCTATTAGTGCGATGAATTTGCCGGTGGAACAGGTGGCGATGGTGGGCGATCGACTTTTTACTGATGTTTTAGCTGGCAATCGTTTGGGTATGTTTACTATTTTAGTGGAACCCATGGTTGATGCTGGGTATGCGCTTCGCAAGTATCCGGTGCGCTCTTTTGAAGTTTGGATCTCTCAAGCTTTGGGGGCTTCTCTGAAAATTAAAGATTAAATTGGGCATAGGGCATAGGGCATAGGGCATAGGGCATTGGTAACTAATGACAACAAACAACAGTCAACAGTCAACAGTCAACAGTCAACAGTCAACAGTCAACAAACCAATGACTAAAACTATTGTTGTTAAAATAGGAACTTCGACGCTGACTCGATCGACTACGGGAAACTTAGCTCTTTCAACTATTGCTGCATTGGTCGAAATTTTAGCCGGTTTGCGGCAGCAAGGTCATCGAGTAGTTTTGGTTTCTTCGGGTGCGGTTGGGGTGGGCTGCGCGCGCTTGGGTTTGACGGAACGCCCGCGAAACATTGCTCTGAAACAGGCTGTGGCGGCCGTGGGCCAAGGGCGGCTGATGCGGGTGTACGATGACTTGTTTACTACTTTGCAACAGCCGATCGCTCAAGTATTGCTCACCAGGCGCGATTTAGTGCAGCGCAACGGTTATGTTAATGCTTACAATACTTTTCAGCAACTGCTCAGATTGGGCGTGATTCCGATCGTCAATGAAAACGATACAGTAGCCGTAGACGAGCTCAAATTTGGCGATAATGACACGCTTTCGGCGCTGGTGGCGAGTTTAGTAGAAGCAGATTGGTTGTTCGTGCTCACAGATGTCGATCGGCTGTATTCCGCCGATCCGCGCAGCAATCCCGACGCGCAGCCGATCGCCCTAGTCCAAAGTATGGCACAGCTCACAGAATTTCAGGTGCAAACAGGAGATTCCCGCAGCGGTTGGGGAACCGGCGGAATGGTGACAAAAATTGAAGCCGCGAGAATAGCAACTGCATCGGGAGTGCGCACCGTCATCACTGACGGCTGCTTTCCTGGTAATATCGAGAAAATACTCAACGGAGAGTCGATCGGTACTCAATTCGAGCCTCAACCGCGCCCTGTAAACGCTCGCAAGCACTGGATAGCTAACGTGCTAGTTCCGGCAGGAAAACTATATTTAGATGCGGGTGCTGTCAAGGCAATTTCCCACGGCGGAAAATCGCTTTTAGCTGCGGGGATTGCTCAAGTAGAAGGACAATTTCAAGCTGATGATTCCGTGCAGTTGTGCGACGCAACAGGCAAGCAAATTGCTAGAGGACTTGTGAATTATAGCAGTTTAGAATTGAGACAAATCCAGGGCTGCAAGTCCGATAAAATTGCTGAGATTTTAGGGTATGCGGGTGTAGAAACGGCGGTACACCGAGATAATTTAGTGATTGTTTAAACTGCTACATATCGAGACAGTCGATCGCGCAATGAGCGAATGCAGAAATTGAGGATACTTGCAGCACAGTATTGCAAGAATTTGTTTGGCTGTGTCGGAACAGCTCGTTCATCGCTTCTGTAAACACTTCAAATACATTTTTTGCTAATTCTAAAGCTGCTTGGCGTTCCGCATTAGTAAGGTTTATCTCTGCTAAAACTTGCAACATCTCTGGCGTGTTTAAAAGGTGATAATTTTCTAAACCCACATCACCTCCTCCAAAATAAACATATTCTTTTTGGGTAATTTGCTGTAATTCCATTACCACTGCTAGCGCCGCCTCAAAAAAAACTTTAGCCGTTCCTTCGAGGACTTCCATTAACACCAGTTTCTGAATGGGAGAGGCTTTCCAAGCGTAGCGTTTGAGCACTGAACACAGCGATCGCGTTTTTTTAGTTTCTTCACCCCAAAGCATTCTAAAATCACCATAAGTTATTGATTGGTTAAAGCCCAGTTCCTCTAGGTATTCTAGATAATCGTGCCAGTAATAGTTTTGGTTATAAGTATATTTATTAATTAGTTCCTGAACTTTGTTATCACTATAAGATTCTCGGATTACATATTTATTTAAATCGCTCAAGCTCACAGCCAAAGGAGCGAGAATAGGTGCAAAAATTAGTCTTTGCGGCAGGTAAATATTTCGATCGCCTAGAAATGCAAATAAGGGTAAGTCTGCAAATTCTTGCTTTTTTGTTTGAATAAACTCTAGAACTTCTTTCATAGCCTCGCACTCTCACTAAGTTGTTTAAACTGGGGTTCCACACCTGGCTTGATTATCGAGGTTTTGTAGGAAATATCTTTGTATTTGATATCATGTTTATTTGTGTTTGTAGTCAGGGCAAAGTGTGATTTGCATCATATTGTGTTCCACCATTAAATCGGGGTTGAGAAGCAGGGCACTCTTACCTACAGTTACTTGTGTGGCAATGAGTATAGATGACAATTTTCCATGACGAATTGCCTTTGGATGCGTTCTGGGTTAATCTATCTTTTGGATCAGTTAAGAAAATTATAGGAGTTAATCTTGGAACGGACTTTTTTAGCGATTAAGCCCGACGGCGTACAGCGCGGACTCGTCGGCGAAATTATCGGTCGTTTTGAAGCCAAAGGCTTTAAGCTAGTTGGCATGAAGCTAATCACGGCGAGTCGCGAACTTGCCGAACAGCATTATGGCGTACACAAAGAAAGACCCTTTTTTGCGGGACTGGTAGACTTCATTACTTCCGGGCCGATGGTGGCGATGGTGTGGGAAGGCGACGGCGTTGTGGCCTCGGCGAGGAAAATGATTGGCGCAACAAATCCTCTGAATTCAGAACCGGGGACAATTCGCGGCGATTTGGCTGTGAATGTCGGCCGCAATATTATTCACGGTTCAGATGCTGTGGAAACTGCCCGTGATGAAATTAGCCTTTGGTTCAAGGAAGAAGAATTGAGTGCTTGGACACCTTGTTTAACTCCTTGGATTGTGGAGTAGTTTTGATATTCTCCCGATTGATTAATCGGGAGATATAATACTTATCGCCCTCTTCGCCAGATTTCTCGCCCGTTGAGCATTTATGGTCAAAACTTAAAATTATTCTCAGTTCTATCAACACGACAAATTATCAACAATTAGGAAAAGCGATAGAATTTGAGATTTTTTATGGTTACCAGGATATTCCTGGTAACGAGAAGAAAAAACGTTAATCGGAACTTAAAAACTCCAAATAATTATCAGTCAATTCTTTGACTGCTAATTCGTAAAACTGCTGACCGTGTTCGGGGGTTGCTAAGCCTGGATTTGAACCCATTCTACCGTCGGGAAATCGGCGGCGGAAATCAGCAGCACCGTAAATTTTGTACCCGGAAGCGACTTCTTCCGAAAGCGGAGCTTGCTTGATTGCTTCTGGATAAAGGTACTGGGTTAAGGCGATTTCGCTGGGGGTGGCGTGGGAGCCTTCTTGGTTTCCGTACAATTCTTTTGCTAGTTTGTAGACTGAACCGCACATGAACCAGTTGCCGATTTGACACTGGATTCGATCGGCATTCGGTAAATTCACGTCTGACAAATGCGCGTAAGTCTCGGAAAATGCTGCTTTCATCGTGGCAATGTTGCCGCCGTGACCGTTAATGAAAAAATATTTTACGAATCCGGCTTTTGCCAAAGATGTAATATAATCCCTGATTACGAGTATTAGCGTCTGCGGTCGGAGGGTGATTGTGCCGGGAAAGCTGGTGTGGTGCAAAGCCATCCCTACATTAATTGTCGGGCCGATTAAGGCATTGGCAGCTTCGCCGACACCGCGGGCGATCGCACTCGCTGCAATGGCGTCAGTGCCGATCAAGCCGGTGGGCCCGTGCTGTTCGGTGGAGCCGATCGGGATAATTATGCCTCGGGAGCTATCGAGATAAGCTTCTACCTCGGGCCAGGTACTCAAATGCAGCAACATGATAGGGAGTCTACAGAATTTTTACTTGCTATAGTCGATCGTAGCGGGCACGGGAAAAAAAGGACTCTGGGCCAACTTATTATTGTATTCTTAAAAAAACCTTTACAGTGCGAGCGCAACTTTACATTTATATTACTTAACCTTAATAATTTAACCAATTGATTACCCAAACTTTACCTTTTAATAACCTTTTAAGAGTAGTATAACAAACATCTCCCTATAGATTGGGTGTTACCTGGTCGATTAACAGCGGGCAATGTTTTATGAAATTAACACCGACCCCTAAAAATGACCAGACTTCTGAGGCCAGGACGCAGGCAGACAGCGGGGCTCCGGCAACTGCTCTACGGTTGTATTCCTTGCACGAGCAAGTAGCAAAGGTCGAGCGCGTGTCTGTGGGATGGACTGGAGAAGGATTCTAAGCGATCGAACATATCGCGATCGTACAAGCGATCGCAGCGCGAGAGTGCCTCAGCTACCGAACAAGGCCCCTCTCGCTAGCCATATACAAACATAACTCCCACGGATATTTATGTCTTCTGCTGAATTAAGCGAAAGTCCTTCGAGGTTGGCTGTTGGACAAGCCGGCCGCATCTTGTTATTGGAAGGTGAAGACCTGTTGCGGGAAATGCTAGCTTTAGCCCTTAAAGAACAGGGCTACGAGGTGGTGGTTACTAGCGACGGGCGCAACGCTCTGCCTTCTGTACAGGCTTCTTCTTCATACCACGGTGAATTTGCCTTTAACCTGTTAATTATGGATTCAATTAACGGTTTGGATCTGTGTCGAATGTTACGGCATCAAGGAAATCCCGTCCCTATTTTGATTATCGGTGCTAGAGGAAGTGCCAACAATTGCGCTTTTTACTTAGAAGCCGGATCGGATGATTATCTGACCAAGCCTTTTGGAATGCGGGAGTTTATCGCTCGGTGTCGGGCGCTGATGCGGCGCCAGCGCCTCGGTCAGTTGCCGCAACCCGTGAGCCTGCAATATAAGAGCATAACTCTGTATCCTGAAGAGTGCCGGGTGTTGGTTCGCGGTGTGGAAGTGAAATTTTCTCCAAAACAGTTTCGCTTACTAGAACTATTTATGAGTAATCCCCGGCGAGTTTGGTCTCGCGATCATTTGCTGGAAAAAATTTGGGGTCAAGATTTTATCGGAGACAGCAAAACAGTTGACGTGCACATCCGCTGGCTGCGCGAAAAGTTAGAAATCGATCCGGGCAAACCGGAATATATCATTACGGTACGCGGGTTCGGCTATCGATTTGGTTAATTTTTTAAATGCGTGGTAGGGTGGCAAGTTGCAGTCAAATAGACGTAGGGACACAACATTGTTGTGTCCTTATTGGTCTGTGTAGGGCTTGGTGAATAAAAGCAGAAGGCTGGTCAGATAAAAGTTTTAATCTTGTTTTGACCTAGCAAGTGCAAGTTATAGCATAAGCGAGGTTCAAAACCCTTGCACTTGCGTGGTTCGTCGCTGGGTAAATTTGAGAAATAAGCGACGAACCTACTATTTTTAAAGTTGTGTGGCGCGAGCTTTTTCGCTAAGTAGCCACGTTCGCCTAAAAAGAAAAAACCACCTTTGATTGTGGACTCGCGCCACCGTCACCTTTCTACAGCAAGACTTTTAGACCAGGCTCGGCAGTCACTTCCGATCGGGCTGGCATTGCGCACCCAGTGCTCTCTAAGCCGATGATGAAGGACTTGCATTCCTGGCTGCAAACCGTAACTCAAAACTCCCCTGTCCACTCCCAACAGTGAAGTTTCCAGCAATCTCCTGCAACCGCAACAGCCGCCACCATATCTGAACAGGGAATTAATTCAATTAAAGACCATCTTGAGGCTTCTTCAGGGTTTTCTTCAACATTTAACAGCGCTGCTGGTTCTCCTGGTGCGAGGGTGACATCAAACTGATTCAGGGGAATAGAAAGTCCTTTACCGACTGCTTTAATGTAGGCTTCTTTGCGAGTCCAGCAGGTGAAAAAAGCTTTGGCTTGGAGATGTTCGGGGAGCGCTCGCAGCACTGAGCTTTCTAAAGGTGAAAAAAACTTTTCAGCAATATCCAGATAAGAAAAATTGGGATTTATGCCTTCAATATCGACACCAATATCTCGATTTTTGGTAATAGCAATTAGAGCCATTCCGCCAGAGTGAGACAAATTGAAACGCAGGGTATTTCCACCTTGGGCGGCGATGAGAGAGGGTTTGCCGTAAGGATTGTAGTCAAAGCGCAAAATGTGAGAATTTATGTTAAGATAGCGACTCAAAATCGATCTCAGCGCGCCACGACTTACAATAAATTGCGATCGACCTTTGGGAAACACAAAACGATCGGCTTTAGTCCGCTCGTCGGTAGAGAGAGTCTGTTGTAAACTCTGCAAGCAAGATTCTGTTTGAGCCAGAGAGACGCGCCAAACATGAATTTCGCCCACATCTAATGTCAAGTCGAGCGGTGGGGAATTCCACGAATCAAAAGCAGTAATCATGTATTTATCTTCTCTTATGACTCACCTCATGCAGCATTCCCAGAAACAGGCAAGATGCTTGTTATACTTTGAGCAACAGGCAAGATGCTTGTTATACTTTTAGAAACAGGCAAGATGCCTGTTCTACAACAGATGAATTGCAATCCCAAATGTTAACAAATCCAGGTTTGTACAACTTTTCCTGCAATTTTTTGTCCCAACCAAGGCGTATTTGCCGATCGCGACTTCAGACTGTGCCCCTCAACAGTCCAACTCATTTGCGGATCGAACAGAATCAGATCGGCAGAGACTCCCGGTGCAACCGTGGGGGGGGTTTGTCCGAGACAAACGGCCGGGCCTGCGCTCAAAACTCGCCACAGTTCTAAAGCCGAAAATTCGCCTGTTTCTATCAGTCCGTGCCATAGCAAAGGCAAAGCTAATTCCAAGCCGATCGCCCCGGGCGGACTATCAGCAAAAGCCACAGTTTTCTCCTCATAAGTATGCGGGTTGTGGTCGATCGCGATCGCATCAATTACGCCATCTTTCACAGCTTGAATCAGCGCTAATTGGTCGCTGAGATTGCCCAGCGGCGGTTCTAGGCGTAAATTCGGATCGTAGGCGAACAAAGCAGTCAAAGCATTTTTCCCGCCGGAATCTTTAGAGTTTCCTGAAATTGCCCCGACATTCAACAGCAAGTGCATCCAAGTCACACTCGCAGTCACCGGCAAACCCCGCGCCTTCGCATCTCGAATCAATTCCACGCTGCGCGCCGTAGAAACGCGCATAATGTGTACCGGAGTGCCCGCAGATGCCACCAACTCCAGGATTGCCGCCAAAGCCGAAGTTTCCGCACTCGCCGGAATTCCCGGTAAACCCAAGCGCACCGACACCGCACCCTCCCTCACCGCGCCATTTCCTGCCAAAGTTCGATCGCACGGCCACAAAGCCACAGACTTGCCCAAAGGCTTGATATACTCCAGCAAACGCCTCACCAGAGCCGGATTAGACAGCGGCAAACCGTCCGCAAAACCCACCACCGCAGAGGAGGCCAGCTCGCCCAACTCGGCCATCTGCTGCCCTTTAACGCCCGCTGTCAGCGCGCCCCAAAAATACAAGCGGGGCCGTCCGGGCGACAAACTGCCGATATGTTGCTGCAACAAAGCTAAACCGGCCAAATTGTCAACAGGTGGCGAGGTATCCGGCAAAATCGCCACTCGCGTAAAACCCCCAGCCGCCGCAGCCTGCATCAAAGATTCCAGCGTTTCCCGATCCTCAAAACCCGGTTCTCCGCTGTGACTGTAGATATCAGTTAACCCCGGCCCCAAAATCAGTCCCCGGCAATCCCGCACTTCCGTGTCAGCGGGAAACTCAGCAATTTTTTCCTCGACTGTTTTGATATCACCTTCAGCAATCAGAATATCAGCGATGCGATCGCTCCCTGAAACTGGATCTAGCACTCGTACATTTTGTAGCAGTTCGCGGCTCATATAGCAGAAGGAAGAAGGAAGTTCGGCAACGGATTATGTAACGGATGTAACGGATGTCAGGAAGAAGGAAGAAGCAATCCACCGCATTAGTTTCAGGAATTAAGAAATTCCTAAGCGTCGGGCGCGGTTGTTATCAAAATTCAAACATTTTTCAGGCGGGCAAAGCGTAGCGGTGGGTGTTCCTTCCGCTACGGGTTCGCGCTGAACACTTTACTAATTACAGTGCTCCTGCGGCTGTTTGGTCAAAAACGCCGCCGCTCAAATGAGTTGTGACATTCATCGCTTGTAATACCGGCAAACCATCGGGGCCGTGGGGATAATCAATCACGCTCACGGCTCCGTTTCCTTGTTTGAATTTCCAGAAATGTTCGGGTTCCAAACCGAATAGGTGGCAGAGAATTGCTTTGTTAATGGCATCGTGAGCAACGACAATTCCAGTACCGGAAACTGATTGTACGATTTCTCGCCAAGATGCGATCGCCCGAGTCCAAACGTGCTGCAAATTCTCTCCTTCCGGCATTTGCACTGTTTCAGGAGATGTTTTCCATTCCTCCAGCAAACCCGGATAGGATTGTTCTATTTCTGATTCAAATTTTCCTTCCCAAAGCCCGTGGCTGATTTCTCTCAACTCGTCGCGCAGTTCCAGTTGCAAACCGCCGTGATATTTGAGAATAATTTCCGCAGTTTCTTTCGGGCGCAGCATCGAACTGCTGATCGCAAAATCTAATTTTACATCCTTGAGAAATTCTGCCGCCCGCCGGGATTGTTCGCGACCGTTATCGTTGAGAGGCACGTCAATTTGCCCCTGAAATTTACCTGCTTTATTCCAGTCGGTTTCGCCGTGACGTACCAGCAACAAGCGCGGGCCTCGGTGTCCGTCCCTCGGTTTGGGAAAAATTTCCCCGGTATGGGAAGTTAAATTCAGCGATTCTAATTGAACTGCAACTTTCTTTTTTGGCTGTCCTTGCTCGTCGTTAGTAACAGGGGAAGGACCAAAATTAATGACGCTAATTCCGCAATTTGACTGTTGAATTGATTGATAGTAATCCGGGGTAATTTCCGACGCGGTGGCGATGAGAGCGCGGTTGATTCCGTTGTGACCTACTACTAGAATTGTGCCGTGCTGGTGGCGCGATAAAAGTTCTTGCCAAAAATGACGGGCGTTAGCAAAAATTGCCAATACGGGAAAGTGTTCGATGTCTCCGTCAGCAGATGGCAGTTTCATGGAAAATTTGTCTGGCTGTCTTTGCCACTGCTGATATGCTTCGGGGAATTTGTCGATCGCATCTTGGCGCAACATTCCTTCCCACAGAGGCAAATCGATTTCCATCAAATTATCAGTTGGCTCGAGTTGTGGCGGATTTGTCAAGCGCGACAGGATAATTTCCGCTGTTTCTTTGGCTCGTTGCAGGGGACTGGTATAGGCGGCATCAAAGGCGATACTGCTGAGTGTGTCGCCTACTTGCAGGGCGGCGCTGCGGCCTGCTTCTGTCAAAATCGATTTATCCAGGCGGCCTTGGATGCGGCGTTCTTGATTGTAGGTGCTTTTGCCGTGACGGACTAAGATAATGCGAGTCATTCGATTTTAGATTTTAGATTTTAGATTTTAGATTTAGCCTGCTACCCCGCTGCGGGTGCGCAGTGCGCACCTTACCCATACATGGCGGGTCAAGGATTTGTGGCGTAAGTCTTGTTGAGGCGAGTCAAAAAGATGAGCCAGTGAAATTTTACCAGTTGTCGGGATACTCTCGTCTGCAACGACCTATGATTAAAGACGGAAAAGATTTAGCCACGGATTCGCGCGGGACGGAAAAGCAGGAATGACATTGAAGCGGGTGATTTTAGGTATTTTAACGGCGATCGCGATCGCCCTGGTCGGTTTATCTTTAGTTGCTAGTTGGAACCAGCCACAAATTCAAAGTCGGCTGGAACTCTACCAGACAAATTTGCTGCTTCACGCCTCCGAGTGGCAAGGAGAAAATAATCAGAGTGCTAATTTAAGTTCGGCGCGCAACAATATTGTCGGTGCAGATCCTTTAAATACGGCTTTGACGCAATATCAAGAAGCGCGAGACTCGACTCGCAAAACTCTCGAAACAACTCAAGCACAATTTAAAGAAATTCAGTCGCCCGTGGCCTCCAAGTCTGCTGATAATACTCTTAATTTGGCTCAAAACAAGGCTTTGTCAGAGTCCATCGAGCAACAGTCAGTGCTGCTAAACGAACTTGACTTGCGCTTAGGAATCTTGCAGGCAAGCAGCGGCAAAACTCAGGCGGCGATCCAAACTTGGAAAAATTTAGTTGAGCGGTACAACACTCAAATTGATTACGACCCTTCGGCGGTCACTGCTAAAGTTTTAACGGGAATTTGGAGCAATCCGGCTCAACTGCTGCCGGATGCCGAGCAGAACATTAAAAAGTCTTTGGATGGCTGGTTTCGCTATCGCGCTCTCGCTCAACTTTACAAGCTGCAAGAACGTTCTAAAGAGCTGTTGGCGCTGCAAGCAGCAGAGCAAGCAACGGCTGAGCAAGCTGTAGAAAAGTTGGCAATTATAGTGGGCGTTCCGGCGATCGCACTTTGTATTGGTACGGTTTTGCTGGTTGGTTTGACCGTGCAGTGGCTGTTGCAGCGGAAGCAGTTAGATACAGCAGGTTCCGGCCCGCTGTTGGCGCGAAATGCGAGCTTGACTTGGGATGTGCCTTGGGACGGCGAGATTGTTTGGCAGGTCCTGGTTGTCGGCTTTTTCTTTGTCGGGCAAATCTTGATTCCCTATTTGTTGCTGCCGGTTTCTCTGGCTGTTTTAAAACTCAATCCTGCTACTTTTGACCCGCGCAACAAGGCTTTTTATATCTTTGCGACTTATTTGTTGCTGTCGGCTGGGGGGCTTTCGGTACTGTATTTTTCGGTCAAGTCTTTTTTGCCTTTGCCGGAAGGTTGGTTTCGGATTAATTGGCGGGGAAATTGGTTTTTGTGGGGTTTTGGCGGCTATTTTGTTGCTTTGCCTTTGGTAGTTTTGGTGTCGCTGATAAATCAGCAATTCTGGCAGGGACAAGGTGGCAGCAATCCGATTTTGCCGATCGTTCTCGAAGGTAGGGACAACGTGGCTTTGGCGGTGTTTTTCGGCACTGCTGCGATCGCCGCTCCGGTTTTTGAGGAAATCGTGTTTCGGGGCTTTCTGCTGCCTTCTCTGACTCGCTATTTGCCTGTTTGGGGGGCGATCGCAGGTTCTGCTTTCTTGTTTGCCGTGGCTCACTTGAATGTGTCTGAGATTCTGCCTTTGGCGACTTTGGGTGCGGTTTTGGGGTTTGTGTACACCCGATCGCGCAATCTCCTCGCTCCCATGCTTCTCCACAGTCTTTGGAACAGCGGTACTCTCCTGAGTCTGTTTCTTTTGGGCGGCGGCGCGAGTTAATTCGGGCGGTTGTTAATAATTGTGAATTAACGTTGTTTTTTTGACAGTTTTCGTGAGGGCGATCGACAAGGGCAAAAACAGCAGTAGGGTGCTCGGTGCGCCCCTAATATCTAGTTCGGTAAAATAATCCGAATTCCAGTAGGGGCTGGTTCACCCTCATCTTTAATATCAGCAACAGATCCAGATCGACCCGCCCCGGTCGCTTACTTTAGCGGAAAAACTTGGTTTAACATGGAAGTAATATCTTGTCGGCTGATGATTGAGAGACTGGCCCGGGCGATCGCACCAAGCAGAAGTTGACAATCCGGCCAATTTCTAGCTAAATTTTAATTTAGGATGAGGGTTAAACCCAATGAGCAATTTTAACAGCCGCAAGTTAGAGGGAACGCCGAGTTGGATGCGTTTCGCACCCTACGCAGCCCTAGGCATTTTAATATTTTCTCTCAATTCAGGCAGCGAACTCAATTATTTCTTGAGAGGCTACTTGGTCATTCTAGAGGCTCAAGCCGGTATAGTTCTGCTGTATTTTGCGATGTCTAAGTTTCGCAAAAACCCAAATAAATGAGTAAAAATTAGTAAGATTACTTAGCTCGATCGTTCATGGTCGCGCATTCACAGTCTATTGCGGAAGTTTAAAAAAAATGGGGAAAGTAAAAATGGTAAAAGATAAAAACGTAGCAGTTGTGTTAGCTTTCTTTGTAGGCCCTTTGGGAATTCATAAATTTTATTTGGGCAATAACTTAGCAGGGGTATTATACTTGCTATTTTCTTGGACATTAATTCCGTTCGTGATCGCATTTTTCGATTTTCTCGGCCTGCTGCTGATGTCGGAACAAGCTTTTCAGGTTCAGTACAATGGCGGTACGTTGCCCTCTGGGTATGCCCTCAGATCGGCAAAAGATGTAACAGGGGCGATCGGCGAATTAAAAAAACTTTACGATATGGGCGCAATTACGGCAGAAGAATATGAAGAAAAACGCCAAAAATTGCTGCGAGAATTGTAATTAAGAAGGAAGAAGGAAGTTCGGCAACGGATTGTGTAACGGATGTAACGGATGTCAGGAAGAAGGAAGAAGAAAGCCCACTATTTAAAAAGTGGGAGTGAAATAAGTAAGTGTGAGATCGCAACTATTTAAGGATAAAATTAAAGTGTCTCAAGATTTATACTGGCTGCGTCAAACTCCAAACTGGGTGTGGTATGCTTTTATTCCCTACTTCGGCGGATTGGCGATCGCCTATGCAGGCCAAAAGTCAAATATTCGCAGTTGGATGGGATGGGGTGTTGCCATTACTTTAGCAGCACTAGCGGTATCTTCTTCAGTTAATTTGGGTACGATCGTGTGGATCGCTCAAATTGTCACTGCTTTTAGTTTGAAAAAGCGCTATCTCATCAAAACCGCACCCAGAGGTTTACTGGTTCCGGCAACTGCAACCAATGCCGAAGAACTGGCAAACGTGCGCGGCAAAATAGATATTAACGAGTGTACCAAAGACGATATGGTCAGAATCTTGGGTTTGCCGATCGTCTACGCCAACGATATTGAATCTTTGCAAAACGAAGGCTACATTTTTACCCACGCCGAAGAGTTATCAGAAATAGCCGGAGTTCCCGAAAGTCACGTCAGACGCATCGCCCCGATGATTTGCTTCAGCTACAATTATCAAAAAGAATTGCAGTTTACTTGGAAACGGTTAAATATTCTTTCGCCGGAAGAGTTAATCGCCAGCGGTTTAGATCGGGTTGTTGCCGAAAAAATAGTTAGAGAAAGGCAGAGAAAAGGCGCTTACAAATCAGTTGTCGAAGTCAAGCGGCGGACGGGACTGCCTTTTGATTCGTACCGCCATATTTGTTAATTGCCGTTGTTAGCACGAACAGGTTATGACAATAAAATTAGAAGTTGACCGACAAAAATTGTATGATACAGATTACCTGAGATGGATTGAAACCACTGTGGAAAAGTTGCGGGTTCGCGACTATTCAAACATCGACTGGGAAAATCTGATTGCAGAAATAGAAGACATGGGGCGAAGGTAACACCGGAGTTGAGAAAGTAATCTGGTGGTAATTCTCCTGGACTTGTTTAAGTGGCAATTTCAACCGGATCAAAGAAGTGGTAGCATCTCTAAAATCTAAAATCTAAAATCTAAAATCTAAAATCGATAGATGGATTGAAACCACTGTGGAAAAGTTGCGGGTTCGCGACTATTCAAACATCGACTGGGAAAATCTGATTGCATAAATAGAAGGCATATTGACTTTCTGCCGCCGGTTTGGCCCAGATGAGATGATTCAAGGGTAGCATGGAAAAAAACTCGATCGCCTCCTGGTAATTGACATTCAATGCACCTGCTAGCAAAAATCTCCCCCACCAGGCGGGCCCAGCAAAATTATTAAAAAAGTATTGATCCTCTTGACATTTACACAGAATAATGATATTAAAATGTATTGATGAAACCCGTACTTTTCCCTAGCATCAACTCCAAGACCGGGTAAGTTTTCAAGACGATGCCTTAAATATCAGTAAATATCAGTGGTATCCTATCAGAATTATTATTGAAACGCAGAACGACACAATAGTAGCAGTAACGCTAAAATCACACTTATGCCTGACTCTCCTCCATCTCAAATCTCCCCAGAAGCTGCACCGGAAAGTGCTGCTACCGAAAACCGCACTGCCAAAACTCGGCAACTCTTGGGCATGAAAGGGGCCGCTAGCGGGGAAACATCCATCTGGAAAATTCGCTTGCAACTGATGAAACCGATTACCTGGATTCCCTTAATTTGGGGCGTGGTGTGCGGGGCGGCGTCTTCTGGAAACTATGTTTGGAACCTAGAGAATTTCTCGATCGCAGCAGCTTGTATGTTGATGTCAGGGCCGTTGCTGGCCGGGTACACTCAAACTTTGAACGATTTTTACGATCGCGACATCGACGCCATTAACGAGCCCTACCGTCCGATTCCTTCCGGTATGATCTCGATTCCCCAAGTAGTCGCGCAAATTTTGGTATTATTAGCCGCTGGCATTGGGGTGGCTTATGCTCTAGACTTGTGGGCGGGTCATGAATTCCCGATCATGACTGTTTTGACTCTCGGCGGCGCGTTTCTAGCTTATATCTACTCTGCGCCCCCGCTGAAACTCAAGCAGAATGGCTGGTTGGGAAATTATGCCCTGGGTGCTAGCTACATTGCCCTGCCTTGGTGGGCTGGTCAAGCTTTGTTTGGTACACTAGATCCAACTATTATGATTTTGACCCTGTTTTACAGTTTGGCAGGGCTGGGGATTGCGATCGTCAATGATTTCAAAAGTGTCGAAGGCGATCGGCAATTAGGGTTAAAATCTTTGCCAGTGATGTTTGGCATCGGCACCGCAGCTTGGATTTGCGTGTTGATGATCGACATATTTCAAGCTGGGATTGCAGGCTACCTGATCAGTATCCACCAAAACCTTTACGCTGTGATTCTCCTGCTGCTGATAATTCCCCAAATCACTTTTCAGGATATGTACTTTTTGCGTAATCCCCTGGAAAATGATGTTAAATATCAGGCAAGTGCTCAGCCTTTCTTGGTTTTGGGTATGCTGGTAGCAGCCTTGGCGCTGGGTAATGCGAGTTAAGCAGAGTTTGGAGGTTTGAGTTGTGAGGTTTGAGTTAAAGAGTTTTTAATTCAAAAAATCTAATTCAATTAGAAAAAAAATACCAAACTCCGCAGCGTTAATAAAAGTTTTGAATTTTGAGTTTTGAATTAAAAAGTTTTGAATTCAAAAATAATTAATTCAAGGCAGCGTGTTATTCAAGAAAAAATGTCGAATTAAAAATTAAAAATTGAAGAAAGCTAGCTTTGTGAATTTTTAATTTTTAATCGGACTTGATGAGGTTTGAAGGTCTGAACGTGGCAGAATTTTTCTCAAATATCAAAGGTAAATTGAGCAAAGTCACTAACGCAATAAGCGGTAATTCCGATCGAGAACCGCCCAAGGCTGCGAAGGGTAATAAGCTCAACTCGCCCGAAACCGAGGCGGAATTTTTTACACGGACAACGGCGGCCGGATCGGAGTATGTGGTAGAAGAAGATCCTGCACCCCTAGAAGAGTCGGAAATAAATTGGGAATTAGACCCGGAGATTCAGAGGTATCAAATAGTTAAGCGCGATTGGGAAGGGTTGAAGCGCTTAATCGCTTGGTTGGAAATTGAACCTCAAGTTACCAGCTTGCAAACCAAGGGAAAAAAATTGTTGCGGCCGGGATTGAGTTTGCTGGAAACTAAATTATCCCAAAAATCGGATAGTAGCGAATTGTCGGAAAATAGCGCACCGCAGAACACCGAATTGCAGAGACATACGGAACTACAGGAAAATAGCGCACCGCCGGAAAATATCGCACCGCACGAAAATACTAAAAAACGGATACCTCGCGGCCCTAGATTTTGGATAGGTTTAGGTGTTGCCAGTATAGGCGGGGGCGCTTTAATCTACTGTTTATGGATTTTGTACACCTTAGACAAAGGTTTGCCGGATGTTAACGATTTGTCAGCTTTTAACCGCGACGGAACGCTGACAATTAAGGCGGCAGATAATACGATTTTGTTGCAGTCGGGGCCTGCAACTAGAGATAAACTGAAACTTAAAGAAATTCCCGAACTGTTGGTTAAAGCTTTTATTTCCATAGAAGACCGCCGTTTTTACAAACATCGCGGGGTGGATTATCAAGGTATTGTGCGATCGATTGTTTCTAATTTGATAGCTAGAGATTTAGTGCAGGGCGGCAGTACAATTACGCAACAATTGGCTCGCGTTGTTTTTCTAAATCAGGAAAGAAGTATTAGGCGGAAGGTTCGGGAAGCTCTTTTAGCTCAGAAAATTGAGCGAGAGTTGAATAAAGACCAAGTTTTAGAAAGATATTTAAATCTGGTTTATTTGGGTTCGGATGCCTACGGAGTGGCAGATGCAGCAGCGGTTTTCTTTAGCAAAACTGTCGATAAATTAACCTTGGCAGAGATGGCAACTTTGGCGGGTTTGCCGCCGGCACCAAGCGAATATTCGCCTTTGGTTAATCCGGATATGGCTAAGAAACGCCGCAATCTTGTGCTGCAAGAAATGCAGGAAGCTAAGGTAATTACAGAGGCTCAGGCGAAGGAGGCGATGGCGGAACCTATGGCGGTTAAACCAAGTGCGCCGAAGCGATTTAATGTAGTCGCGCCTTATTTTGCTAGTTACATTCGGAAAGAATTGCCGCGCTATGTTTCTCCGGATGCTTTGGAAGCTGGCGGTTTGACTGTCGAGACGACGGTGGATTTGAAGTGGCAGAAAATAGCGGAAAAGGTGGTTAAAAATGCGATCGAAGTTGATGGTCGCAGTCAGGGTTTTGAACAGGCGGCTTTAGTTTCTATGGACACTAAAACTGGGGAAGTTAAGGCCCTGGTGGGCGGCGGCAATTTTAAGGAAAGTCAGTTTAATCGCGCTACGCAGGCTTTGCGGCAGCCCGGATCGACGTTTAAAGGGTTGGTTTATGCCACAGCGATGGCGGCTGGTTTTTCTCCCTATGACGGTTACGAAGACGAACCAATTATTATCGACGGCTATCAACCGAATAATTATGGCAAAAAATTTAGCGGTTGGCGATCGATCTCTGATGCTTTGACGCGTTCGGTGAATGTCGTAGCTGTGAAGGTGTTGATGGATGTCGGGTTTGAACCGACAATAAAATTAGCCCACGATATGGGAATTAAGTCTAAATTGAGTCCGATTTATTCCCTGGCTTTGGGTTCTTCGGAGGTAAATTTGCTGGAGTTAACCAATGCTTACGGTACACTAGCATCGCAAGGTAATTTTATTGAAGCCCACGGCATTACTCGGGTGATTAATCAGCGGGGAAATGTGATTTATCAGGCTAATTTTAAACAGAAGCGGGTTTTGGATAAGGATAGTGCTGCGATTACTACTTGGATGTTGGAGGGCGTTGTGCAAGACGGTACGGGGGGGCCTGCTGCTTTAAACGATCGCGCTGTAGCGGGCAAAACTGGTACTTCGGAAAATGTCAGGGATTTGTGGTTTATTGGTTACATTCCACAGCTTGTGACTGGGATTTGGCTGGGGAATGATGACAATTATCCGACTTGGGGAACTAGCGGTACGGCGGCGTATAATTGGCGCGATTTTATGAGTCAAGCTGTTAAGGGAATGCCGGTTGAGAAGTTTCCGAAGTTGCCGGAGTTGGAGGGGCGCAAAGGCAGTATTAAGGCAAAACCGGTGGAGCCTAAGAGGATTATTCGGGGGATGATTGTGAATGAAGATGGTGCGATCGTACCTTACAATCCTAATCCTGAACCGAAGTATTACCCACCCCAAGAGCCTGCTTATCAAGAACCGGCTTATGAAGAGCCGGCCTATCAAGAGCCTGCTTATCAAGAGCCTGCTTATCAAGAGCCTGCTTATCAAGAACCGGGATATTAAACTATCGGTTTGGAGTAAGGACTTTACTCCTTTTTCAATTGCTTTAGCCTCACCATAAAAAAGCCGTCCATGTGATGTATGTGCGGCCACACTTTCACCCATCCTTCGGGTGATGGCTGTACTGGTAAATCAATTGTTGGCGGTTCGATTTGCCAGTTAGGATTGCTGTCTAAGAACGATCGAATAACTGTTTCATTTTCCAAGGGATGAATTGTGCAAGTTGCATACACTAATACGCCGCCGGACTTGACAAATGTGGCTGCATTTGCTAGCAATTCCGATTGCAGTTGAGATTGTTGTTGAATGTTTTCGGGCGTGTGGCGCCAGCGGGCGTCAGCGCGGCGGTGGAGGGTTCCGAGGCCAGAACAAGGTGCGTCTAGTAAAACTCTGTCTGCGAGGTTAACAAACTCTGGGAAATGGCGGCTGTCTCCGGTATGAATTTTAATCGATTTCATCTGGAGTCTGTCTGCATTTTCTTTAAGTTTTTTGAGTCTGCTGGCGATTTTGTCGCAGGCATAAATTGTGCCTTCATCCTGCATTAATTCGGCGCTGTGGGTGGTTTTTCCCCCCGGCGCGGCGCAGGCGTCGATGATGGTTTCCCCTGGCTGGGGTTCTAGTAAATGGGTGACTAATTGAGCGCTGCTGTCTTGGATTGTCCACCAACCTTCGCTGTATCCGGGGAGGTTTTGAATTGCGCCGATGCTGCCATTTAGTCTTAAAGCTTGTGGCAAGTTGGGGATTCTGCTAGTTGAGATGTTGTGGGTTTTGAAGGCAGCTTCGATTTGGGCGATCGAGCTTTTTAAGGGATTGATTCTCAGGTCAATCGTGGGGGATTGGTTGAACCATTCACAGAGTTGTTCGGTTTCGGTTTCGCCTATTTGTTCGAGCCACATTTTTACCAGCCATTCGGGGAAGCTGTGCAAAATTCCTAGGCGTTCAACGGTTGATTTATAGTTAGTAACTGTTAATGGGTTTAAGTCGTTATCTGTTAAACGAATGTATTGGCGCAACAAACCGTTGACAAAACTGCTAAGTCCTGAAAATCCGTTTTCTTTTGCTAGTTGAACGGTGGTGTTGACGGCGGCGGAGGGGGGAATCTGGTTGAGATATTCAAGTTGATATAAGCCTAAATGTAAGATGGTGCGAAGTTCGGGCGGTTGTTGGGAGGATTTCTTTGTTGCTAGTTTGTCGATGATGAAGTCGATCGATCGCATTCTCCTGACGCTACCGTAAACTAATTCTGTCACTAAACGCCGATCGAGGTCGTTGAGTTGAGAATTGCCGAAAGCGCGATCGAGTGCGGCATCTGCGAATGCACCGCGGCGGTGGACTTCGCGGAGTGCGAGAAAAGCTATTTGGCGGGGATTTTGCATGGAAAATTGTTGATATGTCAAGTTATTATAGGTGATTCAAATACCCGGTGGTTGAAACCGCATCTACACAGACAAAACCGGCCTTCGCTGGTTGAATAAACCTGGCGGTTGAAACCGCCAGGGACCTCTAAAATTTTCAAATTTCCTCTGGATTTATGCCCATTTCTCGCAATTTTTCTGATAGGCGATCTGCTTTTTGTTGCGCTTGTTCCATTTGTCTTGACAACTCCACATAAGACAAAAACTTTAGTCCGTCGGGACGATAAATTTCTAAATCTCCCGATGCAGTTTCAAAACGGATTTCCAAACGCGGACTTACCCAACCCTCCATTGATTCAATATAGTTGAGTTCTCCGTCACTTCGCAGCCAACCTATTAACTCATTATCCTCTGGATCGTAGACATAATATTCTTCTACTCCACAATTTTCATAGAACTTAAACAGCTTAAACATTTCTCCCAGTCTATTTCCCGGCGAGATGATTTCAAAGACAACTTGCGGCGCAATATTATCTTCAAGCCACTGTTTGTAGGAACCTCTGTCACCTTTGGGTCTGCCAAAGACTACCATAGTATCAGGTGCTTGGCGAGTTTTGTTATCTCCTTCGACGGGATACCACAGCAAATCACCTGCTACAAAGACATTTTCGTTGTCTTTGAATAAGGCATCTATTCCGCCTTGAATTTTTACTATTAATTGGAACTGTTTGGTATTGTCAGACATGGGTTTTCCGTCGCTGTCTGGGTAGATGATTTCTGGCAAAGTTTGAGTGGGAATTGTTGTTGTCATGGGGATGACTCCATTGCTAGTAGCATCAATTTCTATTCTATATCTATTTTATAGGACTTACGCATGGGGCCCAGAAACCGGGTTTTTTTACGAAATTACTTCGTTTGTACTCGAAGATTAGGTAAAAAACCCGGTTTCTTTGTGGGAGTGCGTAACTCCTGTTTTACTTATTCGGGTTTGGTTGACACCAATGGTTCTAATAAATTGCGTTCTTCTATGGGAAGTTCTAGCAAAACTCGTCTGTCGCCCTTTGTTTCCTTATAGCGGACAGCCGCATCCAGCAGGCGGATGGGAATTTGGAATTCTTCGTATTTGCTTGTTTGTTCTTGCCACAATTCTAACCAAGTGCGTGCGGCTTTGTCGCTTACCATTTCTGACATTAGCGCGGGGATGTTTTGCACAACTCCCTGTCCTAAAATTGAAAGAGATTTGTGTTTTTCATGAACGGCTATCAGGCTGGTGATGCGAGTTTGAGATATCGCTATATCGTGCGTGTTAATGAACAGGTTGCGGATAATTAAATCGGCATCTACTGCATAAGCTTCATCGCCTGGTTCAAGGCGTTGGAATGCGTCGTCTAAGGCGGCGATGCCTTCATCCCAGCGATTCAATCCGAGAATGGCAATGGCGCGATTGAAGAAGACATATGAATATCGATCGCCAAGTTCGATCGCCCGATCGTAAGATACTAATGCTTCATCATAGCGTTTGAGGCTCTTGAGTACAATGGCTCGTAAAACCCAAACATCCCGATCATTTTCGTCAAGTTCGATCGCCCTATCGTAAGATTCTAAAACTTCATCGTAGCAATTGAGGTGGGTGAGTACAATGCCTCGTAAAACCCAAAAATGCAGATTATTTTCGTCAAGCTCGATCGCCATATCGTAAGATTCTAAAGCTTCATCGTAGCGTTGGAGGTTGTAGAGCACATAGCCTCGCTTAGCCCAAGCCGACTGATTATTAGCATCAAGTTTGATCGCCCTATCGTAAGATTCTAAAGCTTCTTCATAGCGTTTGAGGTCGTTGAGTACATTGCCTCGGTTAGCCCAAGCCAACTGATTATTAGCATCAAGTTCTATCTCCCTATCGTAAGATACTAAAGCTTCATTGTAGCGTTTGAGGTTGTAGAGCACATAGCCTCGTAAAGGCCCAGCCCACTGATTATTAGCATCAAGTTCGATCACCCTATCGTAAGATGCTAATGCTTCATCATAGCGTTTGAGGTGGTAGAGTACACTCCCTCGATTAGTCCAAGCCCACGGATAATTGGTATCAAGTTTGATAGCCCTATCGTAGGATACTAAGGCTTCTTCATAGCGTTTGATTTTGTTGAGTACATAGCCTCGCTTAGCCCAAGCAAACTGATTATTAGCATCAAGTTGGAGCACCCTATCGAAAGATACTAAAGCTTCTTCATAGCGTTCGAGATTATTGAGTACATCGGCTCGCATATACCAAGCTAACTTATCGTTTGGGTCAAGTTCGAGCGCCCGATCGTAAGATGCTAAAGCTTCTTCATAGCGTTTGAGATTGTAGAGGACATTGCCTCCTACAACCCAAATCTCCTGATAATTGGCACCAAGTTTGATCGCTCGATCTAAAGATACTAAAGCTTCGTCATAGCGTTTGAGGTTATCGAGTACATAGCTTCGTAAAGCCCAAACAGATTGATAATTGGCATTAAGTTCGATCGCCCGATCTAAAGATACTAAAGCTTCATCGTAGCGATCGAGGCTATTTAAACAGCGTCCCTTTTGTACCCAATCCTTTGCCTCACCCCGACTTGCTACCAATTTTTCCGCATATGCTAAAGCCGAAACATAGTCTTTCAGTTCAATACAATATTCAATTTCATCAAAATAAGCCTTCAGACGCGGGTCTTCCTCATTTCTCTCAATAGCCTCAAGCGCCCGCGTATAATATTCTCGTTCCATCACAGCATCAGGTGGAATCGGTTTCAAACCTTGCCGATACATAAAATGACTTTCTTTCTCCGCCAAATCAACATCCGCCATCCTCAATCCCAATCGCTGCTGCAATTCTTTCCGCGTATACCAAACCCGAATAAAATCCACAATTAATCGAATCGGTTGATTTCGCTGCTTCTTTACCTCCAGACAAAAACGCATCAACGGTTCCCGCAATTCATACCACGATTCCCGTCCAATTTCTTCTGTTTTCACATAACCCTTATCTCGCAAATCTTTAAGTTGGCTAGATACAGTTCGCTGCTCAATAAAACAGCGTTTAGCAATTTGTTTTACTGGTGCGGCACCACCTCGATCGCACAAAAAGTCAACTATCTTTCGCTGCTGATTTGATAGATATTTCATCCGATCCTGATAGTAGGGCGTGAGGCTATCCAGCATTTCCATAAACGGTTCTACCAATTTATCGAGCGATTCAGGAGTCATCAGAAAAGCCGAAAAAACAATATAGACGCGAGGACTGCCACCAGAAAGGTAATGCACAACTTTAATGCGGTCGCGCCCTGTGGGAGTTTGAATAAAAGATGCTAAATCATTATTTCCTTCTAACGTGGCAATATGATTTAATAAAGCTACAGCATCATCGAGCTTAAACTCATCTAATTCATGTAAATCAAAAAAACCATAAAAAGGATTATTAGAGAGCTTGACTCCATCAAACAAGCTTTGTGATGTTGCCAAAATTGTCATAAATGAATAATTTTGAATATACGCCCTCAACTGCTTCTGCCCGAAATCCCCCAAGCCGCTAAACACGTCCTCTAAATTTTCGACAATCAACAACAGCACCCGCTTGCCAACAAAGTCTCTCAGCAATTCTGCGGCCTTAAGTTCAGCTTGCTCCGGCGACAAATCATAAAGTTTTTCAACATCATCATGTAACTCAGCTTCATATTCTGCCTCATATTCTTTAGCAATTGCCCGGAATACTCCCCGCAATAAATCCAAAAAAGACGCAATCCCCCATTCCTCTTCCTGCAGCCACGCAATTAGCAATTTATCCTGCAAATCTTCCATCTTAGCTACGCGATGATAAATCAGGGAAACCAAGTGCGTTTTGCCAATGCCGCGGGGCCCTATTAGTAGTTGAAAATGCTTGTTATCTGTTAGCGCGCTCACCCGAATTAGCTCTACTAAATGTTCTGCCAGTGCGTGACGCTGTACTAAGATAGCTTCCAAGGTTTCTGGTGACATCAAGCTAGGAGAAAATCGAGAGATAAATGTATTTTTCATAATATCTATTGGGTTTAACTGGTTCCCCGGCTGTGCCTGGGAACCGATATCTAGAGAATCTGCCTCGTCGGTTGCGGAGGAAAACAGGAGGCACAGCCTCCGGATCGGCGTCCCCAGGCAGAGCCGGGAAGGAGAAAATGCTTGTTAGACAAGGCTTTTAGAATTTATACGTCTAATTTACCATAGGTTTAAATAAATATACGTCAAATTTGTTGTATATTTTTTAAAGCAGTGTTAGACTGCCCTTAACAAGCAAACAAGCGCCCCTAGCTGTTACTAGAGGCGCTTTCGATCGCTTGTTTTTTTCAGAGCGACTGGGTGCAACCAGAAACGCTCGTCAAGTTCCCATTTTTACGGTCTTTGTAAAGACCAAGGAGTTTATATGTCTGATTTTAGCACCAAGCAAGTCATTCTGGTTTCTACGGCTGCAACTGATTCGGCAACACCGCCTGAAACTGGAGGTTTCATGCCTTTACTGATGTACGGAGGAGTTGCAGTAGCCGTGATTATTGCAATGGCTTACTTTTCCCAAACTTTGCTCAACTCAATTACTCAGTTGACCAAAACCCTGAACAAAAAACACAAATAATCACTGGTTCCCTGGTTCCCCAGCTCTGCCTGGGAATCGATACCCAGAGACTCTGCCTCGCAAGTCTCAGACTCGCGGGAGGCAGAGCCTGAGAACAAGAAAAAACCTGAAAAATATTCTTTAAGATTTGTTACAATACACAAAACTTCATACTTTCCCCAACACTGGATGACCTTTTTCAACGCCTCCGAACCCCTAATCCGCTGCAAACAGGAACATCTCGACGTACAAGACCGCGAAGGCCTGTTGCAAGTCCGCTGGCAAATTGGAAATATTACTCTTTTCTCAGGACTTTATACCCGCATTGACCAAACTTTTCTGCTTTGGGGTTTGGTGACAGGGGGGATTTTTTTCACCGCTCAGTTTGTCCCCATCAGTTGGAGCTTTCAGGCGATTTTGTGGTCAACTTTGACTCTAATTGGCACTGCGGTAATGGCTGTTTTGACTTTGTTTTGGGTAAGAGTCGAGCGAGTTAGCTGGATTCTTTACTCTTGGGCGATTTTGATGATAACTGGTTTGGTTCTGACCGATTGCAGTATTTTTGCCGGTTGGGGAAGTTTGTTGCTGCACCTTTGCGATTTGTGGTTGGGGTTGAGCGCGATCGGCTATTTTTGTACGGGACTCGGTTTGCGATCGCGCACTTTTCTCCTGATCGGACTAACTCATTTATTTAGCATTCCTCTATTAACATTAGTTGCACCTTGGCAATATCTAACCACAGGCATAATTATGGCCGGCTGTTTGTTGTTATTGTCCGAATTGCAGTGGGATATGCGATTGCCGATCGACAATAATTTGCTAAGCGAAGAACAAAAAGAATTTAACCGAATTCAACAGCAACTGCGACAGAGTGGCGCGATTGTATCCAAATAAATCAAAATTGTAAAGAATTCTGTACAACAGCTAACACTTTCCACAAATCGCACACAATAGTAAAGATACAGCATAAATAAAAAACAAACTTTAACCAGAACAGGTGTTTTGCTGTTTTACCTGTGAGTCGCCAACCTCAGGAGAACGGTGTCAGGGAGGCGACTGGTTAAGAATGCTGTACTTGCGACGATAAAAGTTAATTCCGGTTAAGAGTAGTTGTTAAAACAAAAAAAGTGGTGCAGGGTTTTTACCGTTTCCCCTGCTTCGCAGTCTTTGAGGAGAGGCGAAACCCTCTACTAGAACAGCCTGACGAGATTGACACAGGTTTTGACAGTTGCTCAGGCCGATTTTTAAGTTCAGTGTTTAAGAAAATTGAGAAAATGCTCGCTGAGGAGCCTTGCAGGACTTAGGATTAAATAAGTCCTGCTTTAGTGTGGGAAATTTAAGTTCGGTTTTACTCTGAGGTGCGTTTTCGCAAAATCTCCCTTACTTCCATTAAAATCTGTCCCAACCTATTTTTGCCGCTGCCATCTTTGCCGCAACCCCAATAGTAATCACTAGGAGCATTTTCGACTATTTCCTCATCGCCAGTAGCTAGTAAAATTTCTTTAATTTCGGGATGAGTTTCAAATTTGCGGAGTACGGCTTTTCCCATGATATCATCTTTTACTTCTTCCCAATCTTTGCGGAGGGGACGAGAGCGATCGCGTCCCATTTTTGCTGCATCTTTCGGTGTTTTTGCTTGGCGAATTTGGTCGCAGTCAGCCGTTGCGGGAAACTTTTGTGCTTGAAAATAATGCTCAGTAGTTGGCCAATATTCTCCGTCTAACTCGAATCCATGACTGGAAAAATTAGAAAAACAGCCGTATTCGCTGCCAGTGGTGTAGAAGTAGATAGTCATAATGTCTCCGATTTCAACCGCCCTAATAATCTTGGTCGATCGTCAGCTTTACCTCTGTTGATTCTCCACTATCTTCAACCGCAAATCAATATTTTCAAGATAGGAACCGATGTAAGACAGCAGGGCGTAGATGAATACGAGTACCCCTAACATTTCCAAAATTTCTTCAACAGAAGCCATCAAACCGTAGATCAAGTTTCGCTGACCTACCGCATCTGCATAATAGCCACAAACCATTTCCATGCCAAGTGCTCCACCGACATATATACTGCCTGCCAGTAAAAAGAAATCCCTTGTTTTCCGGGGTAGGTGCAGGAAAAACTTCAGATAAGCCAGCCCAATAACCCCAACAAAAATAGCCCCCGGAATTACCCAAATGAAGTAAAAAAGTCCCCCTAAATGCAGTGCCTTTCGCAAGTCGTTAATAATTAATATTTCGTGCAAACTCAAAATTTCATCTAAAGATAAAAATACAAAGATGAATCCCAGCGTTTTCCAGTGTCGAAAATACCGATCGCCCTGCTTCTTCTTAGCACTAGCAATAATACCTAGCAAAATCGCGCAAAACAGCAAAGTAAATGACGAGTACCACGAAGGATAATTTATTTCTCTGTCTAAATTAAACAAATTAATCCAGCGTTCTTGATAGTTAAAACCGTACCGCAGAACTTGTACGATGCAACCAGCAACAGCAAAGAAGAGCACCCAAATGCTGAGAGAGAAAGCAACTCTCTTCGGCGAAACAGAAATCAGGAATTTCATCAAGTTTTTGATAAACTAGAACAAGCAAAATCAAACTATAAAGTAAAAAGTTACAAATCGCAAGAGCGGCGCAATCCGCCACCTCGGATTTTTATTTACAAAAAATTACCAATCACTGACAATGCACCTTCAAATTGAAACCTTCACTGTCCGCAAGCGGTTTGCCCTTACCATCAGCCGCGGTACAACAGCCCAAAGTACCAATTTATGGGTGAAGCTAGAACACGAAGGCATCGAAGGCTGGGGAGAAGCTTCGCCGTTTTCCACAGGTTCTCGGCCCCAAACTACCGAAATTCTGCTAGCCGCATTGCAGGAGGTTGCACCGCTGCTAGAAAAGTTTACTCCGTTCGATCGCCAAAAAATCGCACAAGTATTAACTGAGGTCAACTTACCCTCAGCCGCCCGCGCCGGCATCGACATGGCAATGCACGACTGGCTGGGCAAAAAAGCAGGCTTGCCGCTGTGGAAAATGTGGGGATTAGATCGATCGCGCATCGTCCCCACCTCCGTCACAATCGGCATTAATTCGCCGTCTGGTGCAAGAGAAAGAGTGCGCGATTGGTTTGGCAAAGATGCGACAGATCCAAAAAGCATCAAATACCGCGCCGTTAAGGTTAAATTAGGAAATCCCGCAGGAATCGAAGCCGACAAAGCTATGTTAATAGCAGTGCTAGACGAAGCACCAGCTAACCTTAAAATCAGTGTAGATGCTAACGGCGGTTGGAGTT
Source organism: Microcoleus sp. S28C3 (assembly GCF_036700785.1). Lineage (NCBI taxonomy): Bacteria > Bacillati > Cyanobacteriota > Cyanophyceae > Oscillatoriales > Microcoleaceae > Microcoleus > Microcoleus sp. S28C3. The sequence continues at coordinate 69,147 of NZ_JAUBPO010000012.1, forward strand.
TAAGCAGCGCGATCGAAATGTGTCGCTGGCTGGAAAAATACCAGATAAATTATGTAGAACAGCCGCTTTCACCCGTTGCAGATATGGAGGAATTCTCCGAACTGTACGGTCAATCGCCCCTGCCTATTTTTGCTGATGAAAGTTGCTTTAATAGTTTTGATATACCCAAGTTAGCGCACTGCGTCCACGGCATCAATATCAAAATGATGAAGTCAGGCGGATTGACCGAAGCAATGCGGATGATTCACACAGCAAAAGCCTGCAATTTGCAAGTAATGTTCGGCTGCTATTCAGATAGCGCGATCGCAAATACAGCAGCCGCACAACTTTCACCGCTAGCTGACTGTTTGGATTTGGACAGTCACTTAAATTTATTAGACGATCCTTTCACCGGTGCGATCGTCGAAAATGGGTGTTTGCTGCCAAACGCGCGATCGGGATTGGGAGTGCGGCGAATTGAGATTGTAGAATAGAAGTATCGCTCAAAACAAATCTGGAGATACTATGATGCCAGTGGAATCAATAGGAGAGCAAATTGATAGAGAAGCCAAGCTTTTCTTTGAAGAACACAAGCCGCCGACTGATTTAATTTTTGATGATGGTGCAGAAATGGAAAGCAACCGCCACCGTATAGCAATGACCGTTTTAATCCGTTCCGTAGAACAAGGTTTAGCTAACCGGAACGATTTTTTTGTCGGTGGCAATATGTTTATTTATTACAGCGCTAAACAGATTCGGAATCAGGATTTCCGAGGTCCGGATTTTTTCGCTGTGTTGGGTGTTGACAGCAATAATTCCCGACAAGGCTGGGTAGTTTGGGAAGAAAACGGACGTTACCCGGATGTCATTGTGGAACTGCTGTCGCCGTCAACGGCAAATCAGGATACAGGCAAAAAAAAGGATATTTACGAGCAGGTTTTTAGAACTCCTGATTACTTTGTTTTCGATCCTTTCGAGCCTAATTCTTTGCAAGGATGGCGTTTAGATGCCACCCTGCGCTATCAGCCGTTAGTGCCCAACGAGCGGGGTTGGCTGTGGTGCGAAACGTTAGGTTTTTGGTTGGGTACTTGGCAAGGAATTGTCGATCGAGAAACAGCAACTTGGGTGCGTTTTTTCGATGAATCTGGCAATTTAGTTCTGTTGCCGGAGGAAGCCGCTCAACAGCAAGCAGAATTCGCTCAACAGCAAGCGGAACAGGAACGCCAGCGAGCCTCGCGACTAGAGGCCAGATTGCGAGAATTGGGAGAAGATCCGAATGCTTTGAACGAGTAATCCCAAATCACAGCTAACACCCAATCGATTTTAGATTTTAGATTTTAGATTTTAGATTTTAGATTTTAGATTTTAAATAGAAGCTAAAATCTAAAATCGCCCGTCTCAAAAGTGAACCAATGACTAAAAACTATCCGCTCAAAAATGGCAAAGTTGCCATCCTGCTGCACGAAGGAATTCTCGGCCATTCCGGCAAAACAGGTTTAGCATTTTTGCGCTACAGCGAAGCACAAATTGTAGCAGTAATAGACCGCCAATGTGCCGCACAATCTTTACCTGAATTAACGGGCATTCCTCAACAAGTACCGATAGTTGCTTCCGTTGCAGAAGCACTGCAATTTGCGCCGGATATTCTGCTAATTGGTATCGCTACTTCTGGCGGTTTTTTGCCTGCGGAATGGCTGCCAGAAATTAACCAAGCGGTAGCAGCAGGTTTGTCAGTTGTCAACGGTTTGCACGCGAAACTTTCACCTTTGATAACAGTTCCGTTAACCGAAAATCAATGGATTTGGGACGTGCGTCAGGAACCGGAAAACATAGGGGCGATCGCCTCTGCTGCTGCTGCTCAATTAAGTTGTCGCCGCGTATTAACTGTCGGCACAGATATGAGCGTCGGCAAAATGTCAACCAGTCTGGAACTCAATCGCACTTGCTTGCGACGGGGTTTGCGTTCCAAATTTTTAGCAACGGGACAAACTGGTTTAATGATCGGAAATGAAGGCCTTCCTTTGGATGCAGTGCGAGTTGATTTCGCCGCCGGTGCTGTCGAACAAATGGCGATAAAATTGGGTTCTGAATGCGATATTCTGCACGTAGAAGGGCAAGGTTCGCTATTGCATCCGGGTTCGACGGCGACTCTGCCCCTGTTGCGGGGTTCGCAGCCAACTCACTTAATTTTAGCGCACCGAGCCGGACAAACTAACATTCGCCATCACCCGCACGTATCGATTCCTAAATTATCAAAAGTGGTTGAATTGTACGAAATAGTTGCCGCTGCTGCCGGTGCTTTTGCAGGGGGAAAAGTGAGCGCGATCGCCCTCAATACTCATCACTTAAATGAGGCAGATGCGCTGTTAGCAATAGCTGAAGTTGAAGCAGAAACGGGATTGCCTTGTACCGATTCCGTAAGGTTTGGCGCGGAGGTTTTATGGGAGGCGATCGACAGTTGATATGCTACAATACGTACCAACTAATAAATAACTAGATAAAACTATGACACAAAGCATTCAAGCAAAAACACTGACCCTGCTAGATGTCGAAACAAAATTTAATTTTCAACTTTGTGAAAACGAGCAATTCTTCCGGGAGTGGATTGACGATTTACCGGTAATTAGCGATGACAAAAAGCGAGCGCTCGACAACGTAAAAGCAGGTTATATCAACAGTGTCAAGTACGCGATGCTGCAAGATACGGTAAAAATGGTGGTACTGGCTCCCTTGCTATTTTTAGCAGATTTCTACTTGACTCCCTTTCACATAGAGGCAGAAAAATCAGTAGAACTGACTATTGAAGATGGAGATACAATTGTCTGGGGTAGCATCGATGTCCTGCTATTGCTGAAATCTTTTTGGGTAGTTGCGATCGAAGCCAAACGATCTCAATATTCTGTTGAAGCTGGGCTTCCTCAGTTACTATTTTATATGCTGAATGACCCCAGCTCAGAACCAGTAACATTTGGGCTTCTGACAAATGGTAGCAGCTTTCGATTTATCAAAATGACTAAACGAGACACACCGCAGTATGCCGTCTCTAAACTTTTTGATATTGCGAATCCCGGAAATGAAATTTACGAAGTCTTTCGCATTTTGAAGCGATTAGCTGGTATAATTTTCAATTACAGCACTTCAACTTGAATACAAAATATGGAACAAGATTCTGAAAATAACAATAAATTCAGTAAAGCTCACTTTGACTTTAATAATTTGCCCCAACTCACCAACCCTTGGCGACAGCTAAATCTGCAAGGAGTAGCTTTAGGTTTGATTCGCTTGCCGGCTGGCGAGGGCTATACCTTTACTCACAGCCACGCAGAACAAGAAGAAGTTTATATTGTAGTTGAAGGCAAGGGCTTGATGGTTGTAGATGGGGAACTATTGACACTTGAGGGCGGCGATATTGTGAGAGTTTCTCCTGCTGCAAAGAGAGCATTAAAAGCTGCTGACAATACAGCTTTATTTGCAATCTGTACTGGAGGATTGGTCGCAGGTTATCCCAAGCAACCCAACGCGCGCTATTTGATAGATGATGGAATTCCCGATTATGACGATGTTCCGCCTTGGTATGAGGGAAATCCCGAAATTGCCGAGAGAAATGCACGGTTAAAAAAAAGGATGTTGAAAGCCCAAGCCAAACGAGACAGCCAACAGGAATCATCATGAATGAAAGTTCTTTTTCGTTGCCGCCACAATGCGTCCTCCGTCCAGCCTCAGATCGAGATATCAAATCAATTAGAAAGTTAGTGTGGAGCGCCAAACTCGATCCAACTCAGTTGCGCTGGGAGCAATTCTGGGTCATCGAATGCGAGGGAAAATTGGCAGCTTGCGGACAGTTGCGGAACTTTGCGGGCGCGCAAGAATTGGGGAGTTTGGTGGTGGCGAAAGATTGGCGCGATCGAGGTTTGGGAAGCTACCTCACAAAATATTTAATTCAACAAGCTACAGAACCGCTATATTTAGAATGTTTGGGAAAGCGACTCGCATCATTTTATACTCGCTTTGGCTTCGTAGAAGTTTCCGTACAAGAATTGCCGCAGTCGCTTAAATTCAAGTTCGGTTTGTCTCAATTAGCTAAAACTTTATTCAAAATTCCTGTAACAATTATGCAGTATCAAGCAGGTTGTCTATAATTATGACTTTTATGAATTTAAGATTCTGAATTTATGAATGGATTTTAAGTTCGACCTGTTCAATAATTGGATAACAGGGTGCGATCGAGCTCCATCGATCAAAAACTCCTACCGCCTCGTGATATCTGCGTCAATCTCGATCGCCTATTTTCTATTCCTAAATAGGTAGGTAAAAATCAACATCGCATGAGGAGGGCGGGTTAGTGCCCAACTTTACTTGCTTGTATCACAGATCCGCTTACGGGCCCCTAATGGCGCACCGGTTGTCAGAAACCGGGTTTTTAGGGCTTTGGTGCATAAGTTACAGACTAGATATTTATGGATATTCCGGATGGGGCGATCGAGAATGCGTAAGTTCATAATTCACCGTTCGCGGTAGTCCAGTTGGCTAAATTGGCACAGCTACAAGCGCGATCTGTAGGCAAAAACCTTTGCAAAATCGTTGCTGGCAGGTGGAAAAGTGTCATGTGCCAGTACCAGACTCGGAAAGTGGACTGGCGATCGCCCCAAAGATATTCGACTCCTGGCAAATTAGTAAGTGTAAAGCAAGTGAGTCACAACCCAATCAAAAAAATCAACCCAAAAATTCCACCCAAAAATAAAACATTTTCACAGCAGCAGTAATGCGGAATCAGACAATCTCTAATGTAGCTAACAACATCTACCCTTGAGGCAAATCCCACCAACGGCTCAACAACTAAATCCTTAATTCAATACCTCGGAATTACTGGATTTAGACTCCCCGCAACCGCTTCTCAAATCCCCTCAACATTTCAAAAATTTTTTGCTTTTTATCCTGATAAAACCACGGAAGGCAAGAACAATGAAATATCAGGTAATCAATCAATCTCAACCGAGTAAATGCAGCCTTTCAAATAGCATCAACACACAATTACACATCCATATATTTTAACACAACAGGAGTAAATATCATGTTCAACGTAGTAAAAGCTTTCGGCTCGATTTTCTCCACCCAAGGATACAGCACAGCTAACAATATGCTAATCAAAAATTACATCAACACCAATTTTAACTACTTCAACGAAGAAGCAGTCGTTGATGAATCGATTTACCCGAATCAAACAGGTCGCGTCCGCTTCCAAGGTAGCTGGTGGCCCGCACGGTGCGATCGCCAAATTACCCTCACACCGGGAGACACGGTTTATGTCATCGGCGTTGACAACATCACTCTGTTAGTTTCTCTCGCTCCCGCCGACTAAATCAGAGCATGAACGACCTGGTAATCAATTTCAACCAGGAAATGCTACTTTTCAAATAGCTTGAAATAGGCGATTAAACTTCGATATATATTAACACAAAAGGAGTCAGGAAAATGTTTAACGTAGTAAAAGCTTTCGGTTCAATTTTTTCTCCTCACACCTACAGCACAGGAAACAATCTATTAATGGATAACTACATCAACACCAATTTTAACTACTTCAACGAAGAAGCAGTCGTTGATGAATCGATTTACCCGAATCAAACAGGTCGCGTCCGCTTCCAAGGTAGCTGGTGGCCCGCACGGTGCGATCGCCAAATCACGCTCACACCGGGAGACACGGTTTATGTCATCGGCGTTGACAACATCACTCTGTTAGTTTCCCTCGCTCCCGCAGACTAAACTAGAAAGTAATCTCAACTTTTTGACTGTCAGAACCCCGACTTCTTGAATAAGTCGGGGTTCTGACTATTCTGTTTTTTAGTGGCAATTTGGCGATCGCTTCCACTCAACACCTGACGCAAGACAGCAATATCTGCCTCTGTTTATTTGCAAGTAGAAATATGGCAGATCGCGCTACAATAAAATGGCATTTTTGAGAGCTTGTTTGTTGAGGCGATCGCCGAGTTGAGATTCGCTACTTTCTCGGGTGACTGCTGCTTTTTCTGATGCCTTAGCGAACCGTGCCAAGAGAGGAACAACCATGACACAAGAACCGATTATGCGAGAAATCGATTTTTAGGCTGGGCAACATTTTATGCTATTGTCAAACTTGATTTTTACAGGAAATTTCGTATAAAATGGTCGATAACAAAGATACTATAGAAGTGCCTTTACGACCTCTTGTTTGGATGGGAGACTCTCGCAAAAATATCCGCGAGTTTCCTGAAGAGGTACAAAAAGCGGTAGGTTATGCGCTACAACTGGTGCAAGCTGGGGAAACACCTTTGTCAGCCAAGCCCTTTAAAGGGGTGGAAAGCGGTGTGTATGAAATCGTCAAACGTTACGATACGGATACTTACAGGGCGGTTTATGCTGTCAAGATTGGTGACAAAATTTATGTGTTGCACGCTTTTCAGAAGAAATCAAAGCAAGGGATTAAAACCCCACAGGCTGATGTTGACTTAATTAAAAAACGCTATCAAGACGCACTAGCGAGGGAGGAACAATTATGACAGAAGAAACTATTTTTGAAGAAAGCAGCGGTAATGTATTTGCTGACCTTGGATTGGCAGATGCTGACGAACTTTTTGCGCGGGGTAAAATCGGAATTCAGGTACTTCGTCTGTTGAAACAGCGCAACTTGGAACAGCGTGAAATGAGCGAATTACTGGGCATTCCACAACCAGAAGTCTCTCATTTAATGAACGGAGAGTTTCAACGGTTCAGCGAGGGAAAACTACTGCTTTTCCTCAAGCGACTCGATACGGAAATTACTTTACATCTTCGCCCTCGTCATGAAGGAAATCAATCTGCTGAAATTGCGATATCGCTATAGGACTTTGGGGAACCGATCGCCCTGTTGAATTTTTTCGCAAAGGCGATCGGGGATTTCTAGCTTTTATCTATTTCACTCTCCTCATCTTTCTGCAACGCAGCCAAGATTTGAAAGCACAGCCGAAGCAGAAAGAGCAGAAATCCTGCTTGGGGATTGAGCCAGGTTGCAACACCCACTACAGTAAACTCGATTACTTTGAGCCATTTTTTCTTATTTGAACTCTTCATGTTGGTCATCTTCGTTGAAACTCTCAACAATCTGCCAAATGCAAGAGAGGAGGCTGGTTTTAGATACGATCGCCTACCGCTCAGGTTATGTACAAGTTTGTCCAAGTTACGATCGCGTCGCTAGAATTGGGGAAAGCTGGAACCACTACATGACAGAACGTACCGGGCGATGTCTCAGGTTATCGCCAACTCAACTGAAAAACGCGGACAGCGCATTAGCAAAATTTGGTAGCAAATCCGATTTGGCTGCTGAATTAAAGATGTCGCGTACTACCATCAACAAATTTTTCAAAGGTGAACCTGTTCAGCGCCAGCAGTTTCTTTGCATCTGCAAAAAGCTCAAACTGAAATGGGAACCCGATGATGAACTCGTTCAGCAGAAAGGTAAACCACCGAGTTCACTCTCAGATCCGCCTGCAGAGAGCGAGAAAGATGACATTGATGCGTTAGTTCAGCAGGTACGATCGCGCCTCCACGATGACATCCAACGGTTGCACGGCACTATGCCGCTTTGGGGGATCGATCGTTGCGTGCCGTTGGGTGACTTGTTTGTGGATGTCAATATTCTGGAGGAACTCAGTAGTAGTCGTAAATCGGAATTGGATGACTTGTGGCAGGACTTCAGCCAAAATCGCAGCTACCGCAGTTTCGATCGCATTGGTTTGGGCAAAGAGCGAAAACGGGTATCAGGTTTAGAGGTGCTGGCGAAGAATGCGAACCTGATGGTAGTGGGCAAACCGGGTTCGGGAAAGACCACGTATTTGCAGCGAGTGGTGATGGAGTGCAACGCAGGTAATTTACAAGCGCACCGGATTCCCGTTTTGATTAAACTGCGAGATTTTGTCGAGGATGGGCGTGAGGTTGCCTACTCGGTAGAGCGTTATCTAGAACGGTGCTGGCGGTTATCGGATGCCGAAACTCAATTGGCGTTAGATCGAGGCCGAGTGCTGGTATTGCTGGATGGGTTGGATGAGGTGACGGGAGAAGATGGGAAGAACATCGCCAAGGAAATCAAGCGGTTTGCTCGCACTTATCCGCAGGTGCAGGTAATTGTGACCTGTCGAACGCAGAGTCAGGAATCGCGGTTTGAGCGGTTTGATTATGTGGAGGTGGCGGATTTTAATGAAACGCAGGCGCGGGCTTTTGCCCAACATTGGTATAAGGCAGTGATGGGGGATGAGTCGGGGGGACTGGCAAAAGCGGAGGAGTTTCTGTGGCTGCTCTTTTTGGAGGAGAATAAGTCGATTCGGGAGTTAGCAATTACGCCGATTTTGCTGAGTTTGACTTGTGCGGTGTTTCACCAGACGGGGAAGTTTTACTCGAAGCGTTCCAAACTTTATGAAGAGGGGTTGGAGTTGCTGCTGGAGCAGTGGGACAAGTCGCGGGAGATTGAGCGGGATGAGATTTATCGCGATTTGTCAGTAGAGCGAAAGCTAGAATTATTGAGCTTTCTGGCAGTGAAGAAGTTTGAAAAAGAGCAATATGTGCTATTTGAGCAGGCAGAAATTGAGGAGTATATTGCGGAGTTTTTGGGGATTGGGCAGCGGGATAGTCGGGCGGTGTTGAAGGCGATGGAAGCGCAGCATGGATTGTTGATTGAGCGATCGCAAAAAATATGGTCTTTTTCGCATCTAACTTTTCAAGAATATTGTACTGCTTACTCCTTTGCAAAGATTCATAGTCGTGGCTCAGAAGGCAAAGTAACATTGCAAGCACTAGCTCATCATGTTAATGAGAATCAATGGAAAGAAGTATTTTTTTTGACTACAGAAATGTTGGATGATGCCAGTATTCTAATATTGAACATGGAATCAGCAGTCCAAAAATTGAGCGTCGTTGGTAAACTTACGGCTTGGTTGAACTGGGCACATTCCTCCACAAATAAGGCAACAGGAAATTTTAAACCGGTTATAAAAAGATTGATAGCTATGTACATTGCTTGTGCATTGCATCCTGATTGTATCCATAATATGGATCTGGATCAGTGTATAAATTACCTTTCAAGTTTGATAAAAAAGATAAACCATTCTGACCAAATAAATGAGGTATTGAAAAAGTTAGACACCCTATGTGGCAGCCGTTCTCGTCCTCAGAAGAAAGTTATTTATTTGGCTCAAGAAATTGTGCCTCTCATTCAGGAATTAGTAATTTTTACTGTGGATTTTGAACTTTTAAAAAAAAATCTTCAGATGTTAGAAATTGAAACTCCAAAAATTGAGATAGTTTATGACCAAAAAGAATCATACAATGTACTTATAGGCTTTGTAGATCAGGTTTTACAAGTATGGGCTGAAAGTTTAAGTCTTCAGCAAGAATGGGAATCAATGTTGAGAACCGAAGCTGAATTATCGAATTATCTGTATGCAAACGAAATGGTAATAGCTTGTAAAGAAAGGGCTGTAAAAATCTCGCTAAAAACATGGGAATCAGTTCTTGAGAGAATGTTACTACCGATCGCCGAAATCGAAAAACGCAAACAGGAAAAAGCAGAGTAGGGCAATTCGCTATAAATCCTGTCTTATCTAATTTCGGCAGGGTTTATTTGAATAAACCGTGCCTTGAGTATGCTTAAATAAGCTTAGACACTCGCTAAGCATATTTAAACCAGTGAACTTTCAATCAGTCATTGCAACTTTGAATCAATTCTGGAGCGATCGAGGCTGCCTGATCGCCCAATCCTACGACACAGAAAAAGGTGCAGGAACCATGAATCCCCACACCTTTCTCAGAGCAATCGGCCCCGAACCTTGGTCAGTCGCCTACATCGAACCCTGTCGCCGCCCCACCGACGGACGCTACGGCGAAAATCCCAACCGCTTCCAACATTACTATCAATATCAAGTTTTAATTAAACCCTCTCCTCCCAACATCCAAGACATCTATTTAGACTCCCTCAGAGCATTAGGAATTCGCCCTGAAGACCACGACATTCGTTTCGTAGAAGACAACTGGGAATCGCCCACTCTCGGAGCTTGGGGCGTCGGCTGGGAAGTCTGGCTCGACGGCATGGAAATCACCCAATTTACCTACTTTCAACAGTGCGGTAGCATTGACTGTCGCCCCGTCTCCATTGAAATTACCTACGGACTAGAACGCCTAGCAATGTATCTCCAAGAAGTCGATGCCATGACGAAAATTCAGTGGAAAGATGGCATCACTTACGGCGACGTTCACCTGCAAGGAGAAATAGAACAGTGTACTTATAACTTTGAAGCTTCCAATCCCGAATTGCTGTTTACTCTATTTGGATTGTACGAGCAAGAAGCCGAACAATTGACAAAAAAAGGATTGGTTTTACCGAGCCTTGATTATGTGTTAAAATGTTCTCACACTTTCAATTTACTCGACGCTAGAGGTGTGATTTCGGTAACGGAAAGAACCCGGTATATCACCAAAATTCGCAATTTGGCGCGGCGAGTGGCTCAGCTTTATTTGGAACAGCGCGAAAAGCTGGGTTTTCCTTTAGAAAAAGCTGTAAAAGTTTGAGTTTGAGTTGGATTGTGGGGCGGGCATCTTGCCTGCCTTCAGAACAGGCAAGATGCCCGTTCCACAAAGAGTGAGTTGGATTGGGGGGCGGGCATCTTGCCTGCTTCAAGAACGGGCAAGATGCCCGTTCCACGAAGGCCATATTTTTAATTAATTAAATGCCTAATTATTCGGAAAATAATACAGAAACAAATCCTCAACTGCGAATTGATAATGTTAGTTTAAAAACACCGATCGCCTCAAGTCATTTGTTGGAAAATATATCGTTTCAGGTAGACAAGGGATCTCGCGTGGCAATTGTTGGCCCTTCAGGTGCGGGGAAAACAACGCTGTTGCGGTTGCTAAATCGGCTCAGCAGTCCGACCAGCGGCTCGATTTATCTGGAAAATACAGAATATCGCCAAATACCTGCGATCGAACTCCGCAGACAAATCACCCTCATTCTGCAAGAATCGAAGCTTTTGGGAATGTCGGTGCGAGAAGCATTGGCTTATCCTTTGAAGCTGCGGGGCGTGACTGCATCAAACATTGCAGAGAGAATTAGCGGGGCGATCGAACAACTGCACATACCCCAAGAATGGCTCGATCGCACCGAATTCCAGCTTTCCACAGGCCAAAAACAGCTCGTGGCGATCGCCCGCGGCATCATTCTACAACCAAAAATCTTGCTTTTAGACGAACCAACATCCGCCCTAGACGCCGGAAAAGCCGCCCATCTTTTGCAAGTATTGACACAGCTAACCAACGGCCAAACCACAATTTTAATGGTCAACCACCAATTAGAATTATCCGAGCAATTTAGCACAAGAGTCCTGCATTTACAGCGCGGAAAACTCCTCGAAAACTCGCCCTCCGATCAAATAAATTGGGTGCAACTGCGGCAAAATTTAATCAAAGCAGAAGCAGAAGCCCAACAAGAATGGTGAACATTAGTAGGGTTCGCAATGTCTACCCTACCAACTGCCACCCCAAAACATAATCAATGAGCGCCCCCACCACCAGCACCCGGTTTCACCTTTTTAAAACCCAAAATAGCAATCCCACTTAACAACAAAGCAATTCCCACAAAGTAAAAACAATCATTAAAAGCCATGACATAAGCTTCGCGGCGCACAAGATTATCAATTGCCTGAATTGCTTGGTTATGCGCCACACTTGCATCAGCACCGCGACTCACAAAATACTGAGTCATTTGATTTATTCTCTCCTGCGTTGCCTGATTGTACAAAGAAACAGATTCCCCTAATCGATTCGAGTGAAATTGCTCGCGCATCGTCACCAAAGTTCCTAGGGCCGCAATCCCCATCGAACCTCCCATATTTCGCATCATATTAAACAAACCCGAAGCAGAACCTGCCTCGTGTTTCTCCATACCAGCAGTGGCAATTGTTGACAGCGGCACCATAATCAAAGGCTGTCCCATTGCTCGCACTAATTGCGACCAACGCAACTGATCGATGCCCGTCTCGTGAGTCATGCTGGCATTCATAAAACAACTCACCGCAAACAAACTCACACCGATGCCAATCATCACCCGTATATCGATTCGCTGCATCAATTTCGGCACCATCGGCACGAGGAATAACTGCGGCACGCCACCCCACATAATCACCTCGCCAATTTGCATGGCATTGTACTGCTGAATCTGACCTAAATACAGGGGCAAAATGAACACCGAACCGTACAATCCCACCCCCAAAGAAACATTCACAACAGTTGCTAAAGCGAAATTGCGGCGACTCAATAATCGTAGGTTAATAAACGGTTTTTTTCTAGTTAGTTCAATCCAGAAAAAAGCGCTGATAAATATGGCAGAAACTATGCTTAAACGCAAAACCAAATCAGAACTAAACCAGTCTTTGCGGCTGCCTTCTTCTAACACAACTTGCAGGGAACCCAGGCCGATCGCCATTGATAGAATTCCCCACCAGTCGCCCCCTTTTAGCAGTTCGAGCCGCATCGGCGTCGGGGCGACGGCATACCACACACCTGTTAGCAGCAGCAGCCCCGGAAGCAAATTTAAATAAAAGACATATTGCCAGCCATAATTCTCCGTCAGCCAGCCTCCCAATGTCGGCCCGATGGATGGTGCAAAAGTAGCTGTCAGGGCAAACATCGCCATGCCGACTGGTTGCTTTTTGGGCGGCAAATTTGTTAGCAAAAACGTAAAAGCCATCGGAATTAAAATCCCACCAGTCAATCCCTGGAAACCTCGAAAAACAATCATTGAAGTCAAATCCCACGCCCAAGCGCAGCACATGGAAAAGAATACAAAGAAAGCGGCATTTACCAAGATGTAGCGGCGGACTGAAAACACCTGCGATAGCCAACCCGTCAGCGGAATTACGACTATTTCTGCGACTAGATAAGAGGTGGAAATCCAAGAACCTTCTTCTAAAGTTGCGCCTAAAGCTGCTTGAATATCTTTCAGAGAAGCGTTGGTGATTTGGATGTCCAAAACCGCCATGAAAGCGCCGATCATTGTTGCCATGACGCCGATCCAGGTTTTTAAGGGAACTCGATCGTCGCTATGCTGTGGAATTGCACTTGTATTTGCCATTGGTTTAACCTCTGGTTGCGTAATTAATTTGGATGTTTTAACCGCAGAGGGCCCAGAGGGCGCAGAGAAATAGAAGAGACAAGTTTACAAATTGTTGAGGATTGCTAGAGATACAGTCAGATATTAGCTTTGGGAATCTTGTTTAATGTTGGCATTTGTGATTTGACGCTAAATCCCTACTGCGAAATTAAACCCATTTTTTGATACAGTGGTCGGATTATGTTTTTTAAAGCTGGCAACTGTTTGGTAAAAACTACCGAGCCTAAAATACAAATTATACCTCCAATGATGACTGTATAGGGAGCGCCGATATAACTTGCCAATCCCCCGGCAACTAAATTCCCAAAGGGTGTCACTCCAAAAAATGCCATCGTGTATATGCTCATCACTCTTCCGCGTTTGTCGTCTTCCACAATTGTTTGCAAAAATGTGTTTCCTCCTGCAAATTGGATAATGAAACCAAAGCCAACGAACAACATCATGATTAATGACAGCCACAAGACGCGGGACAAACCAAAACCTATTAGTCCGAATCCCATAATTGCCGGTGAAATCGCAATCCACTTGCCGAGGCCAACTATAGTTGTGCGCGAAATCAAATAAATCGCTCCCGTAAAGGCTCCGACTCCCGAAGCAGCCATCAAAAATCCGAGAGTTTGGGCGTCGCCGTGCAGGAGTTTGGTGGCAAAAATTGGGACTAAAACTGTGTGCGACATTCCGGCCAAACTGACTAATGATAATAGCAGTAAAATTGCTCGAATTGGGGGAAACCCGAAGGCATAAACGAATCCTTCTTTTAATCTTTGTAAGGGTTTGGTATTAGTTGCTGCAATTTTACGGGCTTTGATCTGCATCGCTAATAAGCCTGCAATTACAGCAATGTAGCTGAGTCCGTCAATGAGAAAGCAATAACTTGCGCCGACTGTAGCTATCAGCAAACCTGCCATTGCTGGGCCGATTAGTCTGGCTGCGTTGAACATCGAAGCATTAATGGCGATCGCATTTGCTAAATCTTCTTTCTTTTCCACGAGTTCGGGCACAAAAGCTTGCCGTGCCGGCGCGTCAAAGGCATTAATTGCACCTTGAAAGAAACTCAGTACCACGATCTGCCAAATGTTCACGACTCCTGTTAGCGCTAAAAATGCTAGCGCTAAGGATTGAACCATCGCTAATATTTGAGTGGCAATTATGACTCGGTGGCGGTTCCAGCGATCGATTAAAACTCCTGCAAAAGGCAGTAAAATTAATGTGGGGATTTGACTTGTAAATCCGACCACGCCGAGCATCCAAGGTGAATCGCTCAAATTGTAGACAAGCCAAACAGTAGCGACTTGCGTCATCCAATTGCCAATCAGTGAGATGCTTTGTCCTGCAAAAAACAGGCGATAATTTCTCGATCGCAGCGCTGGCGGAAGTTTTATTGTTTTGATTTTTGCTAGTAGATTCATGCAAGAGTACGGCTAGAACAATCCTATTGGATTTGTCAATATTTTTTAGGGGTAGTTTCCCCGCGCCCTTGGTGTCAAATTAAGACTAAAACCCTCTGTTTCTCTTGTTTGTATCGAACTGCGAGATACCCCTAGCCCCTCTTAATAAGGGGGGAATAATATTGCGATATTTCGTCCTCCTTCTTAAGGGGGATTTAGGGAGATATAGACTCGACTACAAGCGACATTTATTATGGGTTTCAATCTTAAGTTGAAACAAATGGCACGGCGGGATTGTCCCTAAACTCATTTTACCGATCGTTTAGGATTGCTATATGAGCCGGAGGTTCTATTTTTCGGTTCTCCAAAACCAGGAAACGAGCATTTTACGATCGCAACCTGATGGCGCTGCTTCTAATCAATGCTCAACAGCCAAGTACCCAGGTAGCGCAGCAAGGGAACGTCCCCAGGGGTGCGGATGCGGACGTTGAAATGGTACATTCCGCCGGGAGATGGGTTTCTGACGTTGGAGAGTACAACCTCAACATTGTTGCCGGCAGCAATTGGTTCTGCGGGATAAATTTCTATGAAACGATTTTCTTTGTCCCAGATTACTTCTTGCAATTGGATTGTTTTGTCTTTGACGCGCACTTTAATGTCTTTTTGGTCGAATTCGCCTTTGTAGTAGTCTGGATAGGATATGTTGAGTTGGGCGATCGCCAGACTTACTTTTTTGGAAGGAATTCGCAGCCGATATCTATCGCCGCTCATCCCCGCTTTGCCGTAATCCAAGCGATAGTTTAATTGGTTGGCGCGCTCGGGGCCGCCGAAAATCGTGAATCCTGGCATGGACTGGGCTAAACTGATGGCGGGCAACCCAGCCACCAAGCAACCTGTAACCGCTAGTGCTGAAAATAATCGTCGCATAACAACTCCTCTAATTAAACTCTTGGTGAACCTTAAATATCGATCGCCCGAAATTTGCGATCGTGCCTACAATATATCGAATGTCTCAGCAATTTGATGAGGGCGATCCGATTTTAGATTTTAGATTTTAGATTTTAGATTTTAGATTTACTTCCGTCTGCTTTGAGAATGAATCTGGGGGCTGGTTAGAACCCGAGGCTTTTCTGTGCCTCCATCCTAAGTCTGCGAAACGCTGAATCTGGGAACCTCGGAACAAATTGCTCGATCGTCAATTATTTTTTGCGTAATACTGATAACTGACATTCAAACTACAGAACTAGCAGACAGAATATTATATCATAATCGGTTGCAAACTTAACAATTTAGCGAATTTGAATGTATAAGATAAGTTAAAGATACGGCTCGAATTTGGGCGATCGGCTTTACTATCAACGAGAGAAGTTTAGGGCAACGGCGGCTCAAATGTAAAGCAAGGCATCTGGCGGTGAAAAATCGCAATTCAAGAAACCTGCGGAGGCAGGTTTTGTCTGTGTAGGAGCGGTTTCAACCGCCCTGGGAAGGCTTAAATAAGGAGAGTTCATGAAATTAGCGATCGCAAAAGAAATAGAAGCAGGCGAACGCCGGGTGGCTTTAGTACCCGACGCTGTGGCCCGATTGGTAAAACAAGGCGTCGAAGTTTGGCTGGAAGCCGGCGCGGGGGCAAAATCCTTTTTCTCGGATCTTGCTTACGAAGAAGCGGGAGCTCAGGTTGTCGCCGATACCGCTAAGCTGTGGGGCGAAGCCGATGTCGTCGTGAAAATCGGGGCGCTGCAAGAATCAGAAGTTCATCAACTCCGGGAAGGAGGCGTTTTCATCGGATTTTTGAATCCTCTGGGAGATCCAGCTTTAGTGCAGCGTTTAGCCGATCGCAAAGTAACGGCATTCAGCATGGAAATGATCCCGCGCACCAGCCGCGCTCAAAGCATGGATGCGCTGTCATCTCAGGCTAACGTCGCCGGTTACAAAGCGGTACTGATCGCAGCAGCAGCTTTGCCGAAATATTTCCCAATGCTGACAACGGCGGCGGGTACGATTCGCCCCGCGAAAGTCTTGGTAATGGGCGTGGGCGTTGCTGGCTTGCAGGCGATCGCCACGGCGCGCCGTTTGGGTGCAGTAGTCGAAGCCTTCGACATCCGCCCGGAAACAAAAGAACAAGTGCAAAGTTTGGGCGCTAAATTCCTTGATGTCGAACTCAAGGAAGAAACCGTCGCCGCCGGAGGCTACGCTAAAGAGCTATCAGAAGCAGCCACAGAATACACCCGCCAAGTGCTCACCCAACACGTCAGCGCTTCCGATGCAGTGATTACAACCGCTCAAGTTCCCGGCAGAAAAGCACCTATTTTAGTTACTAGAGAAATGGTTTCTCAAATGAAGCCCGGATCGGTAATTGTTGACCTCGCGGCCGAACAAGGCGGCAATTGCGAATGTTCTGAAGCGGGGAAAGATGTTGAATGGAACGGCGTTAATGTCATCGGCCCGATTAATGTGCCCTCGTCGATGCCGGTACACGCTAGCGAAACTTACTCGAAGAATATCTCGGCTTTACTTCAGTTGATGGTGAAAGATAAAGAACTCAATTTGGATTTTGAAGACGATATCATTTCTGGTGCTTGCGTTGCCCGCGACGGTGAGATTAGCAACCAGCGAGTTCGCGATGCTTTGACGGCTGAGGCTTCAGCAGTCAATAGTTAGGAGTCATTATACGGAACCTAAATCATAATGTCTATCGTTACAATGCAGAGCATTGTAATGTACTCCAGGAGGCTCTGCCTCCAGTCTATACCGGAGGCAGACCCTCCCATGAATGCTTTCCCAGCCAGGAGGCTGGGAACCAGTCCATGACAAATTACCAATTTCCAATTACCAATTACCAATTGTTATGGCAGAAGGATTGATTGCAGGTTTAGTGGTGTTTACTCTGGCGTCGTTTGTAGGATTTGAAGTAATCAATAAAGTCCCGCCGACGCTGCACACACCTTTGATGTCGGGATCGAATGCGATTTCTGGAATAGCAGTTTTAGGTGCAATTCTGATTTCTGGTCAAGGCAATGTGACTGTTACTTCGATTTTGGGGACGATCGCGATCGCCCTGGCCACAATTAACGTTGTTGGCGGTTTCTTAGTAACCGATCGAATGCTGCAAATGTTCAAGAAAAAAGAGGTTAAAGCGTGAGCGATTTTCTGCCCAGTGGCATTCAACTAGGTTATTTAGTTGCGGCATCTTTATTTATTGTCGGTTTGAAACAGTTGGGTTCCCCTGCAACTGCCCGTCAAGGGAATGTGTTAGCTGCGATCGGGATGTTAATTGCGATCGTCGGTACGTTGCTGGAAAAGCAAGTAGTCAGCTACGAATTGATTGCTGTCGGAATTATCGTCGGTTCCATTTTGGGAACGATTATGGCGAATACCGTGGCGATGACGGATATGCCGCAGATGGTGGGTTTGCTTAACGGTTTTGGGGGCGCGGCTTCTGCACTCGTTGCTGTGGGCGAATTCTGGCGCTATCTCAGCATCCCGGAATCGCCTGCGCCTGATGCGACAATCACGATCCTTTTGGGTGTGCTGATCGGCGGAATTACTTTCACTGGTAGCCTTGTGGCGTTTGCGAAACTGCAAGAATTGCTGCCGGGTGCGCCAATGACGTTTCCGCTGCAACAGCCGTTTAATGCCATGCTGGCGATCGCACTTTTAGCCGGCAGCGGTTATATGCTGACGAATCCCGAAAATGTGCCGGTATTCCTCGGTTTGGTGGCGATTTCCAATATTCTGGGAATCATGTTTGTGCTACCGATTGGCGGCGGCGATATGCCGGTGGTGGTGTCGCTGCTTAACTCTTATTCGGGGATTGCGGCGAGTGTGGCTGGGTTCATTTTGATGAACAATATGCTGATTATCGCTGGTGCATTGGTGGGCGCGTCGGGGATTATTTTGACGCAAATCATGTGCAAGGCGATGAATCGATCCTTGGGTAGCGTGCTGTTTAGCGCGTTTGGTAGCGGTGGCGGTAGTGCTGGGGCTGCTGCTGGGGCTGCTGGTGCTACTGACAAAACTGTTCGCAGCATCAATCTCGAAGAAAGTGCGATGATGTTGGGTTATGCGCGATCGGTTGTAATTATTCCCGGTTACGGAATGGCTGTAGCGCAAGCACAGCACGCCGTGCGCGAGTTAGCCGACGGTTTGGAAAAAATGGGTGTTGACGTGAAATACGCAATTCACCCGGTGGCTGGGCGGATGCCGGGGCACATGAATGTGCTCTTAGCGGAAGCAAACGTGCCTTATCCGCAGTTGTACGATATGGACGATATCAATCCGCAGTTTGACGAAACTGATGTTGCTTTGGTAATCGGGGCTAACGATGTGGTGAATCCGGCGGCGCGTCACGATACGGCGAGCCCGATTTACGGGATGCCGATTTTGGAGGTTGATAAGGCTAAGCATACGATCGTAATCAAGCGCGGGATGAGTGCTGGTTTTTCCGGTGTAGATAATGAGTTGTTCTACAAGGATAAGACGATGATGTTGTTTGGTAGCGCTAAGGATGTGGTTGCCAAATTGGTTTCTGAGGTGAAGCAGTTGTAGGATTTTTCAACCGCAGATGAAGGCGGATTAACGCGGATTAACGCTGATAATTAAACCCGGTTTCTTGGATGAACCGGGTTTTTGTTTGGATTTAGTTTTGATATTAATATTCTTCAGTCGGCGGAGGCTGACTTCGTTTGTATAGTCGCGATTTCAATCGCCGAGTATCAACCGATTCTTTACTTCAGAAGGATCTGCTGTCTCAAAAAATAGTTCTAGCGCCTCGATCAGATTTCGTCGCGCTTCTTCTATATTGTCACCTTGGCTGGCAATATCAAGTTCTGGGCAAAGTGATACATATCCCTCGCCTTCTCGTTCAATGATTGCTGTAAACTGTTGTGTTGACTTCACAATTTGAAGTGGCGGACTGCCAAGCTCAAATAATTATAGTTTTACTTGATATCATATCGCATCGATCGCTCTTTTGTGGAGAGGGCGATCGCCCTATACAATGCTAGCTTGGTTTAAATAGTCACGGGCGATCGGTGCTAGTCAAATATACCTGCGATCGGAGATTTTTTAAATATAATGAAATCGTAAAGAATTAATAGAACTGCAAAAATTGTACTAACCTTAGAGCTAAAGTCAATTAAATTAAAAAAATTTCAACTATGTCAGATAAACCTTTTAATATCCGCCAACTAAATGGCCTAGATTATGACGAAGCAGAACCCCTCCTGGAAGATTATCAGGAAACGCTAATCGAGCTATTTGTCAATTCTACCGAAGGAGAAGAATACTGTAAAACTTATCCAGACGTTGGATTTTGGATTTCGCAGTTCATTTATTACGGTTTCGGCTATGAAGGTTTTACGCTGCCTCGCATGAAAGTGGAAGATGTGGCAACTGTAGTCGAAGAGTTGTTTCCCAGGAAAGTGAGTTTGCTTTCGCCGGAAGAAGGTGAAAATGCTATCCCGGAATTATTGGCGTTCTGGCAATTTTTGAAGCGAGAATTTAAACTGCGAAATGCCACTTCAATTATCAAATACCTGCGGGATATCGAGCCGAAATTTAAGGAGATTATGGAAGATTCCTCTAAATTTGGATTTGCCAAATCCTTTGTAACGCTCGGTCATCAAGCAGGGTTTGATATGAGTACGGGGGAAGGTCTAACACAATTTCAGGAGATATATAATGCTAGCATTGCTCCTATAATTGCAGCTAAAAACTCCGATACATCGGGATTTTCCAGCAAACCGATAAGTGGTAGTGCTGTCAATGGATCTAAACCAAGTAAAGAAAAACAAAAAAAAGCAAAAAATACGGCGGCTGAATCGAGAAAACGCAACCGCACTAAGAAAAAATGAGGTTTAGCAAATATCTATCCTCACTTCACTCTTCTTCTGATTCTTCTCAGCATCTTGTTAGCTTCTTCGATCCCGCGAAACTTCCAAACTAATAAATAACACATCAAACAAAACCCGAAAATTCCTAAGGAATGAAAATTTAATAACACAAGCAAGGTATAATAAACAAATGAGTGAATATCAATGTACTTGACATTTCATT